>DATEGF010000291.1:0-9212 GCA_035280245.1 Allostellaceae bacterium | reverse complement strand
GCGCGCGCCTGAGGCGCCGCCGCCATGCCCAGCCTCAAGCGCTCCACGGCCTCGCTGATCGGCGGCATCGCCGTCGGGATCTTCGTCCTCGTGCTCTGGCTGCTGCTGGCGGGCGGCACGAGCCCGGTCGCCGTGGTCTCTGGCCTGATCGTCGCGGGCGTGGTCGGCGCCTGGGTACGCCTCGCAGATCTCTGATCCGCGACGAGGGTATCTCGAAGGCCCCGCCCGCCGCGGGGAGCGGTGGATAGTGATGGAGCGTGATCGCGGTCGATTGTCATGGACGGAGGGACGGGAGATGTCGGACGGCATGACAGAAACCTGGGGCATTTCCGAGCGAGCAGCCGAGCTCCATCGATCGGCCCTGGTGTGGGACGATCACGGCGGGTTCGGTTACACGAAGGCATCGGCGCTCGAGGCGCTCGAGCGCTGGCGCGCAGCCGGGATCGATTACCTCTCGATCAACGCCGGCTACGACGTGATGCCCTGGACCAAGACGCTCGAGGCAACCTCGCAGTATCGCCACTGGGTCCGTACGCACCCCGAGCTCTTCGTACAGGTGGAGAAAGTCGGCGACATCGACCGCGCGCGCAAAGCGGGCAAGCTTGCCGTCGCCTTCGATCTCGAGGGCATGAACGCCCTCAACGGCGATATCGGCATGGTGGATCTCTACTATCGGCTTGGCGTGCGTCAGATGCTGTTCGCCTACAACCGCAACAACCTCGCGGGCGGCGGCTGCCACGACGAGGACGTGGGCCTCACCGATTTCGGCCGCGAGGTGATCCGCGAGATGAACCGCGTCGGCATGGTGGTGGATTGCTCCCACTGCTCCTATCGCACCAGCATGGAGGCGATCGAAGCCTCGCAAGCGCCGGTGATCTTCAGCCACGCCAATGCCCGCGAGCTCTGCGACCACGAGCGCAATATCTGGGACGACCAGATCAAAGCCTGCGCCGCAACCGGCGGGGTCATCGGCGTCACCGGGGTCGGCATTTTCCTCGGGACCAAGGGCCCGACCGTCGAGCATCTGGTGGAGCACATCGATCACATGGTGGCGCTGGTCGGCGCGGAGCACGTCGGATTCGGCATGGATAGCGTGCTCCATGCCCACAAGGCGCATCAGCCCTTCACGCGGAGCCGCGAGTACTGGCCGGAGCGGCAATACCCCGACAGCGGCACTGGCTATGTGCCGCCCGAGGAGGCGCCGCGCCTGACGCAAGCGCTGCTCGACCGTGGCTATGCCGAGCAGGACATCCGCGGCATCCTCGGCGAGAATTTCAAGCGCGTCGCGCAGACCGTCTGGAAGTAGGCCGATGGCGAGACCCGATATCCACGATCGCCTCGCGAGCGGGGCGCCGCTGGTGCTCGATGGCGCCACGGGGTCCGAGCTGCAGCGGCGCGGCGTCTGGGTGTCTCACGGCGCCACGGCGGACAAGCTCGGCGCCTGGTCGGCGACCGCCATGCGCGACGCGCCGGAGATCGTGCGCGAGGTCCACGAGGATTATTTCAAGGTCGGCGCGGACATCGTCACCACCAATAGCTTCTGGACCAACTCGGTGAAGCTCGGTCCGGTGGGCCTCGGCGACAAGGCGGCAGAGTACACGCGGCGCGCCGGCGAGATCGCGGTCGAGGCACGCGACCACTTGCGTCCAGCGGCCTACGTCGCCGGCGGCATGGCGCCGCCCCACGGCTCGCGGGTGCCCGTCGATCCCGTGGATCTGCCGCGGGAATTCGCGATGCAGGCCCATGCGCTGAAGGACAGCGGCGTCGCTTTGCTCCTGCTGGAATACATCGGCTCCGTCGCCGATGTCGTGGCCGGGATCGATGCGGTGGCCCCTGTGGGCCTTCCCGTGATGATCGGGCTTCGGCACGTGACCAAGGATGGGGCGCTCCAGCACGGTGAAACCTTCGGCCAGCTCCTCGCCGCGCTGGGCGCGCGAGACGTAGCCGCCATCCTGCTGATGTGCAGCAACCCGTCCGACATATCCGCGAGTCTTCCGAGGTTGCGCAAAAGATTCTCGGGCCCGATCGGCGCCTATCCGAACATCGGGTATCGCCGATCGGGCGAAGCTTTGGCGCCGGGCAAGCAATGGCACGGCCTCGATACCACGAGCTACGGGCCGGCGGACCTTGCGGCGGACGGCACCCGCTGGCTCGAGATGGGAGCGCAGATCATCGGTGGCTGCTGCGCCACCACGCCCGCTCACATCGCGGAGCTTCGCGCGGTGGTTCCTCGCTGAGACCGAGCGCGGTTACGTTGCCGGTTCGGATGCGAGCCGCAGCGCGTCGTCCAGCCGATCATTACCCCAGAACATCTCCGTCCCCACGAAGAAGGTGGGAGCGCCAAAGATGCCTCGGCGGCGGGCATCCTCGGTGTGGTCGCGCAAGCGGGATTTCGTGGACTCGGCCTGGGCCTCGCGCAGGACGTCGGATGCGGAGAGACCGAGCTCGGCCAAGATGGGCGCCATGTCCTCGGGCGCATTGATGTCCTGGTCGAGCGCGAAATTGAGCACCATGACGCCGCGGCAGAAGCCACCGATCCAAGGCTGCTCGGCACCCAGCAGCGCGATCCGCGCGGGCAGCACGCTCAGCCGCGGAAACGTCGTCGGCCGCGTCCACCGGACACCGTACTTGCGGGCCTGGCGCGCCATGTCCTGCCAGACATAGGCGCCCTTCTCCTTCTGCAGGACGAAGGGCGAGTTCTCCATGCCGAGGGCTCGAAGGATCGGCCCCAGCAGGAACGGCTTCCAGACGATACGCACGCCGAGCCGTTGCGCCTCCGCCTCGATCCGCATGACGCTCAGATAGCTGTAGTTGCTGGCAAACTCGAACCAGAATTCGATTTCCGGCGCTCGCGTCATCGCAGCGTGCCCGTGGGCTTGAGGCCGAAGCCGCGAGCGGCGAGTGGCAGGGCTTCGGGCAAATCCGCGAGCGCCTCCAGGAATGTCTGCGGCAGCATCGGCTCGATCCAGCTGTGGCCACACCCGGAGCAAGCATAGCGCAGGCAGTCGCGGCCGTGGCTGTCGAGGCTGTGACGCGGTCCGACGGGGGCCCGGGCGGTTCCGCATCTCGCGCAAATCATGCGGCGATTCAACGGTCTCTCGCGCGCCGACCCAAACGAGAAAAACTCTCCTGAGGGCGAGCGGAATTCTTGTCTTCGCGGCCCGCGAATGGCTGCGTTGTGCCGGCGCGCATTGGCCGGTCCGCGGGCCCGCTTCTATAGTCGGCGGCGATGCGCAGGCATTCGGGCTGAGCATGGCATTCCGGCTTCCGCCACTGAGCTCATTGCGGGTCTTCGAGGCTGCCGCCCGCCACGGCAGCTTCCGCAAGGCTGCCGACGAATTGAACCTCACGGCCAGCGCCGTCAGTCACGGCATCCAGACGCTCGAGAATTGGCTCGGCGTCGAGCTCTTCTATCGGGAATCGCGGGGCTTGCGGCTGACCGACGCGGGCGAGGCCTATGCACCCTTCGTCAATCAGGCGTTGACCGTGCTTGCTAATGCGACGGAGCAGCTTCCCGGCCGCGCCGCGACCGGCACGCTGTCGCTGAGCAGCGCGCCGACCATCGCCAACCGAATCCTGCTGCCGCGCCTTGAGCGCTTCGCCGCACAATTCCCGGACATACGCCTCACGATCGACACCTCGCATCGCTTGGTCGACCTCACGCTCGACGATTTCGACGTTGCCATCCGCCCGGCATCGATGAAGAAGCCGGCCCCCAACTGGACCCTACTGGCGACGGAGACCCTGGTGCCCGTGTGCAGCCGGCAACTGAAGGAGACGTTCGGCGCCGCAGGGTTGGCCGATCTGCTGTCGCGGGCCCCGCTTATCCATGTCACCTCGGTCTCGGCGGACTGGAGTCACTGGTTCCGGGCGAACGGCATGGAGATGCCGGCTGCGATCGAGGACGGGCTCCGCGTCGACACGATGCAGATGGCGTTCGAGGCCGCGATCCGCGGGCTCGGCGTCGTGCTGGGGCGCCGGCCGCTGGTCGATGACGATCTCGCCGCGGGCCGCCTCGTTCCGTTGACCGCGAAGGCGATCCCCAGCGGCAATGGCTATTGGCTCGTGACGTCGCAGACCGAGTTCCAGAAGCCCGAGGTGAAGCAGTTCCGGCGCTGGCTCTTGTCAGAGCTCGGTGCCGGAGCGGATCACCACGATCCCGCGCGCGCTGCCTCGCAGCCGGTCACTGCGCCGGCACGGCCACCGCGCGCGAGACCGGCATCTCGATGATCGGCATATTGATCAGCGCCGACAGCACGCCGAGCAGGATCGAGAGCCACCACACGAGGTCGTAGGAGCCGGTGCGCTCGAAGACGACGCCGCCCAGCCACGCGCCCAGGAACCCGCCGACCTGGTGGCTCAGAAACGCGAAGCCGGCGAGCGTAGCGAGCCAGCGCGTGCCGAACAAGAGGGCGATGATGCCGTTGGTCGGCGGCACCGCCGAGAGCCACACCACGCCGATCACGGCGCCGAAGGCGATGCAGGTGACCGGTGTTACCGGGAACGAGATGAACGCCAGGATCGCCGCCGCGCGCGTCGTATAGATGATCGAGAGCAGGTAGCGCTTCGGCATGACGTCGCAGAGCCAGCCCGATGCCACCGATCCCACGATGTTGCAGAGCCCGATCGTCGCCAGCGTCCAGCCGCCGACCGTCGCCGAGAGCCCGCGGTCGACGAGATAGGACGGCAGGTGCACGGTGATGAAGGCGAGCTGAAAGCCGCAGGTGAAGAAGCCGAGCACCAGCATGACGTAGGACCGCTGCGCGAAGGCCTCCGAGAGCGCTTGGTGCAGGGATTGCGGCGCCGCCTCGCGGGTCCCGTCGGCGCGCGGCGCGGTCAGGGCAAGCGAGAGCGGCAGCACCGCGAGCATGCTCACGGCAAAGATCATCAGCGTCTGCTGCCAGCCGAAGGCGCCCATGAGCCAGACCGCCAGCGGCGAATAGAGGAATTGCCCGAACGAGCCCGCGGCCGTGCCGAGCCCGAAGGCGAGCAAGCGCCACTCCGGCGGCAGCAGCTTTCCGAACGCCGCCAGGATGACCATGAACGAGGTGCCCGAAAGGCCGAATCCGATCAAGGCGCCGGCGGACACGTCGAGCAGCGGGGCGCCTCCCGCGTGAGCCATGAGCCCGAGGCCGGCGGCGAACATCAGCCCGCCCGCGCAGAACACGCGGCCCGTTCCGTACCGGTCGGCGATCATGCCGGCTATCGGCTGGCCGATGCCCCAGAGCAGGTTCTGCAAGGCGAGCGCAAAGGCGAAGACGTCGCGGCCCCAGTGATTGGCAACCGACATCGGCGTCAGGAAGAAGCCGAGCGACGAGCGCGGACCGAAGGACATGAGCGATATCAGGCATCCGAAGCCAATGATCACGAGCGGCGTGCGCCAGGTGCCGGTTGCGGCGCTGGGTTGCGACGGGGTGAGCGGCTGATTGATGCTGGTCATGGGGTCGCCTCGTGAAGGGAGAGCGACGCACCCTAGGCGGCGAGCCCGACCGCGAATAATGAAAGTTACTAACCTCGGCGACGATTTCGCTCACGCGCTGTTCGCGAGCGATCAATTCGTGTACGACGGCCACCATGTCCAGGTCCACCGCCACCCCAACAACTCGATGGCTGATCCTGACCGGCGCGGCGACCGCGGCCGTGCTCGGCGGCACGGCGCTTCTCTGGGCGCATTTCGGCGCGGTCGTCTTCTTCGAGACGATCCGCACCGGCTTCGCTGCGTGCTTCGGGTGATGAAGCGAATCGTCAGCGCTCGAGAGCCGCGAGCTCCGCCACCATCTCGTCGGCGGTGACCTGCCGGCAATAGCCGCGATTGTTGGCGATCGAGCTCCGGTGCCGCTCCTCGCTTTGCGTGGCGCAGGCGTCGGTCACCAGCGTCACGAGGTAGCCGAGGTCGCAGGCGTCGCGCACGGTCGAATCGACGCACTGATCGGTCAGCACGCCCGCGACGATCAGGTGCTTCGCGCCGAGATTGCCCAGCACATAGTGGATGTTCGTGGAGATGAACACCGAGGACGAGGTCTTGGGGATCACGATCTCGTCGCCGATCGGCGCGATCTCCTCGATCACCTTCGCGTCGCGCGAGCCTTTCGGGCAGAAGAGTCGGGATATCTTGTAGTCGAGGCTGAGGTCGCGGCCGTCGAGCGTCAGGCTCTCGATCACGGTGTACATGACCTCGACGCGGGCGTCGCGGCATGCCCGCTGTAGGCGCCGCATGTTAGGCAGTGCGCGCTCGCGCATCTCGCGGAAGAAATATCCGTAGCGCCGCTCGATCTCGTCGCTTGGCAGATGCGCGTACTCGCCTCCGCCCGGCATCGAGTAGTTCTGCACGTCGACGAAGAGCAGCGCGGTCGCACCAAGCTTCACCGGGACATTGCGAGAAAAGCCGAAATCCTTCATGGGCTCCTCAATAGACAGCCGAGTAGCGCGCGCAGACTTCGTCAGGGCTGGCCTCGCCCAATGCGGCGATCTCCGCGCGCTTGAAGGAGAGGTAGGCCGCGATCGCTTCTTTGCTCCACCAGCTCGCCGCCCTCTCATCGCGCTCGAGCGCCGTGAGCGCCGCCTCGAGCGACCGCGGTAGCAGTGGCGCATCGGCATCGGAGTCGGTAAGCGGCAGCTCGCGAGTAAGGCCGTCGACGCCGGCCCAGATGACGGCGCCGAGGGCCAGATAGGGACAGGCTGAGGCGTCCGCCACGCGGTACTCGACATTGAACTGGCGCGCCGGCTCCTCCGGCGAGGTCTCGAAGATCGGTGCCACCCGCACGGCCGCCCCGCGGTCCTGGCGGGCGATATTCGCGGTGACCGGCGCCCAGCGATTGGGCGTGAGCCGGTAATAGGAGGCGACCGAGGGCGCGGTGAAGGCAGCGATGGCCGGCAGATGCGCGACGATCCCCGCGAAGAACGGTGCTACTCGCGGCGCAATGCCGAGCGGCGCCGAGGGATCGTGGGTGAGGGGCGTGTCGCCGTCCCAAAGGCTCAGATGGATGTGCGTGCCATTGCCAATCCCGTCGGCGGTCAGCATGGGCGCGAAGATCGCGCGCTGCCCGAGCCGCGAGGCGACGGCACGCGCCATCTCGCGGAGCACCACCGCCGCGTCCGCCGCGCGCACGCCCTCCTCGGGTGCCACGGTCGCCTCGTATTGCCGCGCGCCGTATTCCGGCAGGAAGCTGTCGGGCTTGAGCCCCGCCGTGCGCAGCGCCGCCATCAGCGCCTCGCCGAATTTTCCCTGGCGGCGGAGCGCATCGAGCGAGTAGGTGGCGCCCGGGCGATCCTCGACGCCGCTCAGCACGAATTCCTGCTCGAAGCTCGCGAGGACTCGCAGGCCGAACTTCGCGAGCGCCTCGAGCCCGCGCTTCAAGAACGTGCGCGGGCAGAGGTCCCAGCGCGTGCCGTCGATGTTCGTGATGTCGCCGAGGTAGAACCGCTCGGCGGTCCCATCCTCGAAGGGAACCTCGACCCGGGTCGCGGGATCGGGGCGGATGATCTGGTCACCGGCGGTGCCGAAGGGGGTCGTCAAGACCGGCCCAAAGCACGACATCATGATGTTCGTGGTGGCGAGGCCCACGCCCTTCATGAGGCGCGTCTCGAGATCGGCCTCGGGGAACGCCTTGCCGCGCACGATCCCGGCCCAGTCGCACACGCCCGCGAAGATCAGGGGTTCGGTCTTCATGATGGCCCGCTGTGGCTCTCAACCAAAATAGCCGATCGGCAGGCCGTAGAACACTCCTTGAGATCTATGCGACGCGCTCCAGCAGCGCCAGCAACTCCTGTAGCAGCTGCACCGGCGAAGGCGGGCAGCCCCTGATGTGGAGATCGACGGGGATCACGGCGTCGACGCCACCCGCGACCGCGTAGCTGCCGGCGAAGAGACCCCCATCGAAAGCGCAGTCGCCGACCGCCACGACCCATTTGGGATCGGGCGTTGCGGCATAGGTGCGCTCCAGCGCCTCGCGCATGTTCTGGGTCACCGGTCCCGTCACCATCAGCACGTCGGCGTGCCTCGGCGAGGCCACGAATTTGAGCCCGAAACGCTCGAGGTCGTAGAACGGGTTGTTGAGCGCGTGAAGCTCGAGCTCGCAGCCGTTGCAAGAACCGGCATCGACCGCGCGGATCGAGAGGCTGCGGCCCACGCGCATGCGGGCGGCATTGTCGAGGCGCTCGGCCAGCTCCTTGAGGTGCGCCTTGTCGGGTGCGGGCGCGTCGATCGGCAGCGGCCTCGAGATCAGTGTGCGTCCGAGAGTCTTCCACATGGGACTTCAAGTCCTAGAGGTCGTGGCCCGAGTAAGAGCAGTTGAACGATTTGTTGCAGATCGGGAAATCCGCGACGATGTTGCCCTCGATCGCAGCCTCCAGCAGCGGCCACTGGAACCAGGAGGGATCGCGCGCATGGGCCCGGATCACCCGGCCGGCGGCGTCGAGCCGCACCCAGGCGAGCACGTCGCCGCGGAAGCTCTCGACGAGCGACATGCCTTCGCCCGCCCGCGCGGGCACGGGGACCGACACCGGGCCCGCGGGCAGGCGATCGAGGATCTGAGAGACCAGGCCCAGGCTCGCGGTCACCTCGCGGAAGCGCACGAGCACGCGGCTGTGTACGTCGCCGTCGGTGAGCACCGGCACCTCGAAGTCGAGCCGATCGTAGGGCGGATAGCCAGGCAGTCGCCGTGCATCGACGCCGCGGCCGGAGGCTCGCCCGACATGGCCGCCGGCGCCGAAGCGCTGCACCAGCGCAGGCCGCACCGCGCCCGTGGTGACGGTGCGGTCGAGGAGCGAGGGCCGCTCGTCGTAGATCCGCGCGAGCTCGGGCCAACGTCGCGCGATGCCCGCCACCAGCTCCCTGAGACGCGCGACGCCGGCCTCGTCGAGATCATAGGCGACGCCGCCGGGCACCACCCGGTCCATCATCAAGCGATGGCCGAAGCACTGTCCCGCCGTGCGCAGCACGCGCTCGCGCAGGGTCGTACACTGCGCCTGCATCAGGATGAACGAGGCATCGTTGCAGATGGCGCCGACGTCGCCGATGTGGTTCGCGATGCGCTCGAGTTCCGCCATCAGCGCGCGCAGGAACACGGCCCGGGTTGGCACGGCCAGATCCAGAGCGACTTCGGCCGCGCGCGAAAATGCGTAGGCGTAGGCCACGGTGCTGTCACCCGACACGCGGGCGGCGAGTTGAACGCCGCGCGCGAGGCTGGCACCCGTCAGCAGCCCGCCGATTC
>DATEGF010000290.1:0-2160 GCA_035280245.1 Allostellaceae bacterium | reverse complement strand
AAGACTGGCAGGATGCGCAGGCCAAGCTCGACATCGACGTCGTGCTGCAGAACCGCACCGCGCTCGCGCGGCTGGCCTGGAACCCGCGCATGCACAATCCGCAATTGCCCTATTGGCTGCACCGCATCGATGTTCCAACGTTGCTGGTCTGGGGCGAGGACGATCGGGTGATCCCGTTCGCGTGCCACGCGCCATTCAAGCGCGCCATCCGGCAGGCCGAGCTCGTCGCCCTGCCGCAGTCAGGACACGCGTTGCCGATCGAGCGCGCAAGCGAGATCGCGCCGCGCCTCGAGGCGTTCTTTCAGGGAGCAAAGGGACCAAAGGGATGAAGACGTTCTTTTTCCACCTCATGCCCTATGCGGATCTGGATCTCAGCTATACCGACCGCCATAACTCGGCCTGGGTCACGCTGCCCAACTCCTATTTCGATCCCGCGGTCGGTGAAAAGCTCTACGCCCGATATATCGGCGAGCTCGAGCTCGCCGACCGGCTCGGCTTCGACGGCATCTGCGTGAACGAGCACCATCAGACCGCCTACGGGCTGATGCCGGCGCCCAACCTCATTGCGGCCGCGCTCGCACGCTCGACCAAACAGGCGAAGATCGCGATCCTCGGGCGCGCGCTGCCGCTGGTAAGCAATCCGGTGGCGGTGGCCGAGGAATTCGCCATGCTCGATCATCTCAGCGGCGGCCGCATCATCACCGGCTTCGTGCGCGGCATCGGCACCGAATACTTCGCCAGCGGCGTCAACCCCACCCATTCCCACGGGCGCTATTACGAGGCGCACGAGCTCATTCTGCGCGCCTGGACGGAGGTCGGGCCGTTCCGCTACCACGGCCGGCATTACCAGTTCGACTATGTCAACCTCTGGCCGCGGCCGCTGCAGCAGCCGCATCCGCCGGTCTGGATCCCCTCACAAGGCAGCTCCGAGACGGTCGAATGGTGCGCCTCGGCCAAGCGCAAATACACCTACCTGCAGACCTTCAGCCCGGTGAAGTCGGCGAAGAAGGCGTTCGACCTCTACCGCCAAGTGGCCGAGCGCGAGGGCTACGAGTCACAGCCCTCGCAGCTGGGCTGGGCGATCCCGACCTATGTCGCCGAGAGCGACGAGATCGCGCGGCGCGAGATCAAGCCGCACATCGAGGCCTTCTTCAACAAGTTCCTGCACTATCCGCTCGAGATGCGCATGCCGCCCGGCTATTCGTCGATCGCCTCGACCAAGTCGCTGATCGAGAGCAAATTCGCCTTCCGCATGATGGAGATGACAGCGGAGAATCTTATCGAGCTCGGCATGGTGGTCGCCGGCAGCGCCGCCACCGTGCGCGAGCGGCTCGCCGCCTATGCGCGCGACCTCGGAGTGGGCAATCTCATCGCCATGCTGCAAATCGCGACGCTGCCGGCCGATCTGACGGAAAAGAATCTGCGCCTGTTCGCACGCGACGTGATGCCCTACCTGCGCGAGCAGGATGCCGAGAAGCCGATGCCGATAGCCGCGACCGCCTAGCGCCGTCGCGCCGAAGGGAGGAACGCAATGCCTTTGCGCGACCTGGCGGCCGCGATCGTGCCGGCGCTCGTGGCACTGGCGCTCCCGCATGGGCTTGCCGCCGAGACGCTCAAGATCGCCTCCCCGATCCGCGGCAGCTGGGAGGGCGCGATCCCCGAGCTCGGCAAGCAGGCCGGCATCTTCCGCAAGCATGGCCTTGACCTCGACATCCTCTACACCCAAGGCGGCGGCGAGACGCTGCAGGTCGTCGTCTCCGGATCGGTCGATATCGGGCTGAGCGCGGGAGTGCTCGGCAGCCTCGGCGCCTATGGCAAGGGCGCGCCCATCCGCATCATCGGCGCGAGCTCGACCGGATCGGGGGAGACGTTCTGGTGGGTCACCGCCAAATCACCGTTGCGCTCGATCCGCGAGGTGAACGGGCAAACCATCGCCTATTCCACCAATGGCGCCTCCTCCCACATCGTGGTGCTGCGGTTCATCAGCGAGTATGGTCTCAAGGCGAGGCCGGTCGCGACGGGAGACAGCGCGGGCACCATCACCCAGGTCATGTCCGGGCAGATGGATGTAGGCTGGGCGGTGGCGCCGTTCGTGCTCGACCTGCTCGACAAGGGCGAAGCGCGCATGATCGCACGCGGCAGCGACATCGCCGCGGTGCG
>DATEGF010000289.1:0-4123 GCA_035280245.1 Allostellaceae bacterium | reverse complement strand
CTCGCCTTCGGCTGGGGGCTGGTCGACGGGCCAGGTCTGGGTCTCGACACCCTCCAGGTCCTTGTCCTCCTCGGGCTCGTCGACCTCGACGTGCTTCTGCATGCCCTTGATGAGGGAGTTCTTCACCTGCTCGAGGCCGATGGTCTCGTCCGCGATCTCGCGCAGCGCCACCACGGGGTTCTTGTCGTTGTCGCGCTCGAGCGTGATCGGCGCGCCCGAGGCAACGTCCCGCGCCCGCTGCGCCGCCAGCAGCACCAGCTCGAAGCGGTTCGGAATCTTCAGAATGCAGTCTTCAACAGTTACGCGCGCCATGCCCGATGCTCTCCAGGGTCAATCATTGGAATTACTTGCATAATATGGGAGCGCCAGCGGCATCGCAACATGACGATGCGCATGACGGCCCAGCGGGAGGCGGGCCGGGGCAGCTCCCGGAGGCCGCCACGCCGCTGATAAACCTATGTTTTTTGCTCTCCGCCAGCTACAGCCGTGCGTAATCCACGAGCTTGTGCCGGTCGACGCGCAGCAGCGTGTCGGGCATCGGATATTTGAGGCCGTTGCCGCAGTTGAAGAGCACCACGCGGTCGGTTTTGCTCACGCGGCCTTCCTTGAGGGCTTGGCGATAGGCCGCATAAGTCGCGGCGCCCTCGGGCGAGAGCAGGATGCCTTCGTCCGCGCCCACCTCGGCGCGCGCCTCGAGGATCACCTCGTCGGGGATCGCCATGGCGAAGCCCTCGCTCTCGCGGATTGCGCGCAGGATCAGGAAATCGCCGAGCGCCGCGGGCACGCGGAGCCCCGAGGCCATGGTCTGAGCGTTCTGCCAGGGCTCGGCCTTCTCCTGGCCCTGATCGAAGGCGCGCACGATCGGCGCACAACCCGTCGACTGCACCGCCACCATGCGCGGGCGCTTGCCATCGAGCCAGCCGATGCGGCCTAGCTCGTCGAAGACCTTCCACATGCCGATGAGCCCGGTGCCGCCGCCTGTCGGATAGAAGATCACGTCGGGGAGCGTCCAGCCGAGCTGCTCCGCGAGCTCCAGGCCCATGGTCTTCTTGCCCTCGATCCGATAGGGCTCCTTGAGCGTGGAGGCGTCGAACCAACCCATCGCCTCCTTGCCCTCGGCGACGATCTTGGCGCAGTCATTGATGAGCCCGTTCACCTTGTAGAGCTTGGCGCCCTGCAGCACGGTCTCGCCGACGTTCGGTCCCTGTGCGTCGTCCGGACAGAAGACGTAGCTCGCGATGCCCGCGCGCGTGCAGTACGCCGCGAGCGCCGCGCCGGCATTCCCCGCGGTCGCCATCGCCATCTTTTTGACCCCGAGCTCCTTCGCCATCGAGACCGCGAGTGCCAAGCCACGCGCCTTGAACGAGCCCGTGGGCAAGCGGCCCTCGTCCTTGATCAGGATCTTGCCGCCGCCGAGCCGTTTCTCGGACTTGGGCGCGCGCAGGAGTGGCGTGACCGTCTCGCCGAGGCTCACGACATTCTCGCGGCGCCGCACCGGCAGGAACTCGCGGTAACGCCAGAAATCCCAGTCGCGGCTCGCGAGCTTCTCCTTTGTGATGGCGCGGCCCAACCCGTCGAGATCATAGCGGACCAGCAGCGGCTTCCCCGCGCGCGAGAGCCCATGGAGCCGGTCGGCGGGATAGGTGTCGCCGGTTTGGCTGCACTCGAGGTGTTTCGTGAATGTGGGCCGCTCGGCGGTCTCGGCATCAGCGCGTGTCATGAACGATGTCCTCTCGAAGAACGAAGCTCAGGGTTGGGAGATCAATGCTGAAAGCGCGAGCCGCAGAGCGCGGCCCATCGGCCCGGCGACAGACCGTACGCCCTTTTGAAGTGGCGCGTCATGTGACTCTGATCGGCGAAGCCGCAGGCCGCGGCGGCATCCGCGAGCCGCGCGCCGCGCCGGATCAGCGCGCGGGCCCGGTCGAGGCGACGCATGACCAGATAGCGATAGGGGCTCGTGCCCAGGCAAGCGCGAAAATGCCGCGCCAACGCATAGCGCGACAGTCCGGCGACCGTCTCCAACTCCGCCGAGCTGACGGTGGTTCCGATATTCGCATCGAGAAACTCGCGCGCTCTGTCGACCGCGCACAGATGTCGCGCGGAGAATTTTCTCCGCATCATCGAGCGATCAGCGGCCGCGAGCGCCTCCGCAAGATCGAGGACGATCTGGTCTCGATGCAGCTCTTCCAGCGGCGCGTCGAGATCAGCGAGCGCCGGCATGATCGCGGCGGCGAGGCGCCGGTCGGTCGACACGCTTTCGCGCACAAAAGGCAGCATGCCCCGTCCCTCGCACAACGCCGCACCGATGGCGCGCGGCTCGACGTAAAGGATCCTGTAGTGAAAGCCCACGCTAGTTCCGGCGCGGCCGTCATGGACCTCGTCCGGATGCAGTACGAACACCTGGCCCGGCAAGCTCCGCTCGGCGGCGCCGCGGTACCGGAAAGACTGCACGCCCTCGAGGGTGAATCCGATGGCATAAGTGTCGTGGCGGTGCGGGTCGAAGCCGTGTCCCGAGAAGAATGCCTCGATCCGCTCAAACCCTTCGGAGGACGGCGCAATCCGCATCCAGTCCGCCGCGGTCGCGCCGCACGATCGTTCAATACGCGCCTCGGCACCATCGTTCATAAGGGCGGCCATGCGCCTCTATACCAGATAGAGCGCCGACGCTCGACAAGAGAGGACCTCATGCCATCGCCGCCAAGGATCGCCAAATACGTCCGCTTCGAGCATGCCGGAAAGGTCAGTTACGGCATCTGGGAGCAGGACAAGGTTAAGGCGCTCGCAGGAGAGATCTTCGATGCACCTGGCCTGACGGGCCGCGAATACGCCGTGTCCGAGATCAAGCTCCTGGTTCCATGCGCGCCTTCAAAGGTGCTTGCGGTCGGCCTCAATTACGCCAGTCATCGCGTTCATGTCGAGGCTGCAGAGGGGGTCTTTGTTAACGTCGCTGGGCGGCCCATCTCCTCGCACTACCCCGTTGTATTCGCGAAATTCCCGACCAGCCTCATTCCGCACTGTCAGGACATCGCATTGCCGCCCGACGCCACGCACGTCCACTTCGAGGGCGAGCTCGTGCTGGTCGTGGGCAAGAAAGCCAAGCGCGTTCCGGTCGAGCGCGCGGCCGAATACGTCTTCGGTGTCACCATCGGCAACGATCTCGTCGATCGCGAGTGGCTGCTCGAGGACCTGCAATGGTTCCGCGCCAAGGGATCCGACGATTTCGGCCCGATCGGCCCCGCCATCGTGACCGGCCTCGACTACAACAGTCTCAAGCTCGAGACGCGCGTGAACGGCGAGGTGCGGCAGTCTTCGAATACCCGCGAACTCGTGTTCTCGCCTGACAAGATTTTGAGCTACTGCAGCCAATATGTGACGCTCTTGCCGGGCGACGTGATCTTCACCGGCACGCCCGGAAAGACGCAGGAGGTCACGCGAGGCGATACGATCGAGGTGGAGATCGAGGGCATCGGGGTGCTGCGCAACCGGGTGGCGCCACAATGAGTCTCGAGTCGGTGCGCGCTTTCCTGGCCGAGAAGGCGCCGGACATAGAAATCGTTCCGCTGGAGCGAAGCAGCAACACCATGACGCTTTCGGCCGCGTGGAACCTCAAGCCCGACCAGATCGCCAAGGCGCTGACGCTCGGGGTCGGCGAGCGCACCATCATAGTGGTCGCCTGCGGCACCTCGCGCCTCGACAACAAGAAGGCCAAGGCCGTGCTCGGCGGCAAGGCCAGGATGCTGCCTCCCGAGGAAGCGGCGGCCATCACCGGACACCCTGTCGGCGGCGTCTGTGCATTCGGTCTCGCGACACCCTTGCCGATCTACTTCGACGTGCGGCTTAAGCGCTTCGACGTAGTGGTTCCGGCCGCGGGGTCGACCCATGCGGCGCTCCGGATCAATCCCCTGCGCATGGCCGAGCTGGTTGGCGCGTCCTGGGTCGACGTCTGCGAGGGCGCCCCGTAGCTTACCCCAGCCGCAGCAGCGGCACGGCGGCGCTGGCCGAGAGGACGGCGAACAACCGCGGCGTCGTGAACGGCTCTTTGAGCCAGAGCACGGCGATCCCGATCGCGAACACGGCGCTGGTGTCCCGGAGTGCCGAGGCGGTCGCGATCGGCGCCTCGGTC
>DATEGF010000288.1:0-13121 GCA_035280245.1 Allostellaceae bacterium | reverse complement strand
GAAGGTCTCCTGCGCGGCGTAGGCAGCCTCGCCGTGCGCCCGCGCGTAGGCCGCGTGGTTCGCGCGCCAAGCCTGGAGCCGGGCGGTCACGAAGCCTGTCCACTCATCCGTCATATCCATGACCTCGATGCTCGCGAAACCCGCGGCGTGGAGATCGGCGACATAAGCCTCGGTACTCGTGACGGTGATGCCGAAGACGATATCGCGCAAATCCCGGAGGTCCGCGGCCTCGAAGGGCGCCCGCATCGAGAAATCCTCCAAGCAGCATCCACCGCCGGGCCGCAGCGCGCTCGCGATCCGTGCGAGGAGGCGCGGACGGTCCGGAATGTGCAGCACCGCGAGCCAGCTCACCGCGGCGTCGAAGCTGGCGGGCGGCAGCGGATGGGCGAGGGCGTCGCCGCAGACGTGCGTCACGCGCCCATCGAGCTCGCAGCGCCGCGTGAGTTCCTCGGCGATGGCGTGCACCTTGGGCTGCAGCTCGAGGGCGGTGACGCGACAGCCGATCGCGTGCGCGAGATAGCGCGCGGGCCCGCCGATGCCGGAGCCGATCTCGAGGATGCGGCTCTCGGGGCCGAGCCTCAGTGCCGCCGCCGCGGCATCGATCGCGGCCGTGCCGTGATAGTGCCACTGGTCGAGTTGAAACAGCTGCTCAGGCGAGATCGCATCGGTCGGTCCGATGCCAAGCCTGGCAAGGCCGCTCGCGATACGATCTAGGTTCGTGTAGAGGCCGATCGATTCGATGCCGGCATCGCCGCTCATCCCGACAGCTCCCAGTCGATCAGTCGTAGGCTACACCCGTCGGATCCGTTCCGGAACTTTACCAGGCGCCTTGAAAATCGCGCATTGAGATCCAATCTGAACGTACAAAGCGTTCAGTTGAACCTGATCTGGAAAGCCCATCGTGCGTGGGAAAACTAAATTTGCAAATCAGAGCCAATTTATTGAATGAAAACAATGATGCTGTCTCTGGCAAAGCCAATTCAAACCCGATCGAAGCCAATTTGGTCTAGTGGCCTGGCTAGCCGCGCGCAATTTTCGTTCGAACCAGCTGCGGAGCTCAGATAACCAGCGCGTCCTCGAAGGGCGTCTTCGAGAGCACCTCGGCACCCCTCGCTGTCACCAGCACCTGTTGCTCGAGCTTGACCCCCTCCTTGCCGCCGACCTCACCGATATAGCTTTCGACCGAGACCGTCATGTTCTCCTGGAAAATACCGTCGTATCCCCAATCCGCGAAGTCGCGGGCGTAGGCGACGCTCGGGTACTCGTCCACGAGGCCCGCGCCGTGCACCATCATCATGTAGCGGTTGGGAATGAACTCCTCGGGGACGGGCCAGCACTTCTCCGCGAATTCGCGGAAGCTCACACCGGGTTTGATCAGGCTCACATTCGTGAGCACCTGCTCCTGGGCGATCGCGTAGAGGCGCTGCTGCTCATTCGTGGGAGGCTTGCCGGGGCAGACCCAGGTCCGGGATATATCGGCGAGATAGCACAAGGGTCCCACCATATCCGTATCGAAGGCGACGAGGTCCCCGGCCTTAATCACGCGGTTGCCGCATTCCTGGAACCAGGGGTTGGTGCGCTCGCCTGAGGTGAGAAGCCGCGATTCGATCCACTCGCCGTCGTGAGCGATGTTCACCTCGTGCAGGATCGCCCAGAGCTGGTTCTCGGTGATGCCCGGCCGCAGTGCGTCGCGCATGCGAACGATAGCGGCGTCGCAGACATCCATGGAGAGGCGGATCGCCGCGATCTCCTCGGGTGACTTGATGAGCCGCGCCTGCTCGATCGCTTCTTGGCCATCGACGAGCTCGAGGCCGTGCTGCGCCAGCCTGAAGGCGCCCATGGGCTCGCAGCGGTCGATAGCGAGGCGCCGGTTCTTGCCGCAGCGCTGAAAGACCAGATCGGCAATCTCGCGCGCCCACAAATCTGCCTTTTCCTCGCAGCGTGGCCCCGCGAGAAAATAGATCCAAGGCGTGCAGAGGCGGATCTCCGCGATCGTCTCGAGCCCCTCATTGACGTGCTTGGAGCTGTCGTACTCGAACAGCACCACCGGCCCCTCCGCCGGCACGAAGGCCCAGCGGCTCGGCGAATGCATGGTCCACAGCATCATGTTGCGGCTGCCGGTGGCGTAGCGGATGTTGATGGGGTCCGAGAGCAGGCAGGCGCCGTAGTCGCGCTTGCGAAGCGCCTGGCGCACCCGCTCGAGCCGGTAGCCCCGCAGCTTCATCTGATCGATCTCGGCGAGCCGCGCCTTGAGGTCGAGCGCGAGCGGGGCGGGGGCGGCGCGGTCCGTGGGGCTCATGGTGGCGACCCTCTCTCGTGTTCTGGCATTACTCTAGGGCAAACTGCCGCTAGGATAAATTCCATCGCTCGCCCCATCTGCGAGGTCCGATGAGCTCCAGCGACCCGCTGCTGCAACCCTATCAGCTGAAACACCTTCGGCTGCGCAATCGATTTATGTCGACGGCCCATGAGCCCGCCTATACCGAGGACGGGCTGCCGAAGGAGCGCTATCGGCTCTATCACGCCGAGAAGGCGAAGGGCGGGATCGCGCTCACGATGTTCGGGGGCTCATCTGTGGTGTCGCCCGACAGCCCGCAGGTGTTTGGCAACATCACGCTCTACAAGGACGAGGTGGTGCGGTGGCTGCGCGAGCTCTCCGACGCCGTGCACGAGCATGGTGCCGCCCTGATGATCCAGATCACGCACCTGGGCCGGCGCACGCAATGGAACCGGGGCGACTGGCTGCCGGTGGTGGCACCGAGCCCGGTCCGGGAGCCTGCGCACCGCGCCTTTCCGAAGACCGCAGAGGATTGGGACCTCGCGCGGATCATCGGGCAATACGCGGTGGCGGCCGAGCGCTGCAAGGCGGCAGGCCTCGACGGGATCGAGATCGAGTGTTACGGCCATCTCGCGGACCAGTTCTGGTCGCCCGCCACCAACAAGCGCGAGGACAAGTACGGCGGCTCGCTGGAGAACCGCCTCCGCTTCACCTTTGCGGTGCTGGCCGCGATAAGGCAGAGCGTCGGCGCCGAGTTCATCGTCGGCGTGCGCATGGTCTGCGACGAGGATTGGGAGAAGGGGCTCTCGCGCGAGGAGGGCGTCGAGATCGCGCAGCGCCTGGTCAAGAGCGGCCAGATCGATTTCGTCAACGTGATCCGGGGCCATATCGAGACCGACGAGGCGCTCTCGCACGTGATCCCCGGCATGGGCGCGCGCTCGGCACCGCATCTCGACTTCGCCGGCGAGATTCGGGAGATCACGAAATTCCCGGTGTTCCACGCGGCGCGCATCCAGGACGTCGCGACCGCGCGCCACGCGGTTGCGACGGGCAAGCTCGACATGGTCGGCATGACTCGTGCCCACATCGCCGACCCCCACATCGCGCGAAAAGTCATGGAAGGGCGCGAGCAGGAGATCCGTCCCTGCGTCGGCATGGGCTACTGCATCGACCGGATTTATTTCGGCGGCGAGGCGCTCTGCGCCCACAACGCCGCCACCGGCCGCGAAGCCACCATGCCGCATGTGATCGCGGCATCGGCGGGGAGGAAGCGCAAGGTCGTGGTCGTCGGCGCTGGCCCCGCGGGTCTCGAGGCCGCTAGGGTGGCTGCCGCGCGCGGCCATGCGGTCGTGGTATTCGAGGCTGCCGCAGAGGCCGGCGGTCAACTCCGCCTTGCCGCGAAGCTCGCGCGCCGGCGCGAGATTCTCGGCATCTCCGACTGGCGCGTCGCCCAGTGCGAGAAGCATGGCGTTGAGTTTCGGTTCAACACGCTCGCCGAGGCCGCGGATGTGCTGGCCGAGAAGCCGGAGTTCGTCTTCATCGCGACGGGTGGTGTGCCGAACCTGTCGTTCCTAGAGGCCGGCGACGATCTCGTGACGACCTCCTGGGACATCCTGTCAGGTGCGGCGAAACCCGGGGAGGCGGTGCTGCTCTTCGACGACAACGGCGCCGATGCCGGCTTGACGGTCGCCGAGTTCATCGCGGGCACGGGCAGCCGGCTCGAGATTGCGACCCCCGAGCGCAGCCTCGCGCCGGAGGTCGGTGGCACCAACTATCCCGCCTACTTCAAGACGCTCTCGGAGCGCAACGCCGCGATCTCGCTCAACCTGCGCCTGGAGAAGGTCGCGCGTTTCGGCAACCGCCTCTCGGCCACGCTCTTCAATGAGTACGACAAATCCCGGCGCGAGCGCCTGGTCGATCAGGTCGTGGTCGAACACGGCACGCTCCCGCTCGAGGATCTTTACTTCGAGCTGAAGCCCGGTTCGCGCAATCTCGGCGAGCTCGACCATAGCGCTCTGATTGCGAACCGGCCGCAGAATCTAGTCAGGAATCCCGACGGTGGTTACGCGCTCTATCGGATCGGCGATGCGGTCTCGTCGCGCAATATCCACGCCGCCGTCTATGACGCTTTGAGGCTCGCGAAGGATCTCTGAGCCGCCTCGCGATCGCCTCGGCAGGCACGCACCTCCACTGCGGCTTTGCACGAAGGAGGAACGTCATGGCGACTTACGTGATGCTCGCTCATTGGACCGACCAAGGCATGCGGCAGGTGAAGGACTCGCCCAAGCGCCTCGACACCGCGAAAAGGGTGCTCAAGGACATGGGCGGCGAGTTCAAGTCCTTCTTCATGACCATGGGCGACTACGACCTGGTCGCGATCTACGAGGCCCCCGACGACGCTGTCGCCGCACGCTTCACCCTCATGCTGGGCACCCTCGGCAACGTGCGCTCGACCACGCTGAAGGCCTTCCCGGAGGCCGCCTATCGCGAGATCGTGGCCTCGCTGGGCTAGCCCACGTCGAACTTGATGCCCTGGGCGAGCGGCAGCGCGCCCGAGTAATTGATCGTGTTGGTGGCGCGCCGCATGTAGGCCTTCCAGGCGTCGGAGCCGGACTCGCGGCCGCCCCCGGTCTCTTTCTCGCCGCCGAAAGCGCCGCCGATCTCGGCGCCGCTCGGGCCGATGTTGACGTTGACGATGCCGCAGTCGCTGCCGCCGGCGCTCATGAACGTCTCGGCCTCGCGGAGATCGTTGGTGAAGACGCTGGAGGCGAGGCCCTGCGGCACCTCGTTGTGCATGCGCAGCGCCTCCTCGAGCGTGCGATAGCCCATGACGTAGAGGATCGGCGCGAAGGTCTCCTCGCGCACGATCGCGGTCTGCCGGGGCATGTCGACGATCGCGGGCTTGACGTAGTAGGCGTCGGGCGAGCGATCGGCCAGCGCGCGCTCGCCGCCGTGGACCGTGCCGCCGTCGGCCCGTGCCTGGGTCAAGGCCGCCTGCATGCCCTCGAAGGCGCGGCGGTCGATCAGTGGACCGACCAGCGTACCGGGCTCCAGCGGATCGCCGACGCGGATCGAGCCGTAGGCTTTCTTGAGCCGCTCCAGGAGCGGCGCCTTGATGCTCTCGTGCACGATGAGCCGGCGGAGCGTGGTGCAGCGCTGTCCCGCCGTGCCCACCGCGGCGAAGGCGACCGCGCGCACGACGAGATCGAGATCCGCGGAGGGTGCCACGATCGCGGCATTGTTGCCGCCGAGCTCCAGCAGACAACGGCCGAGCCGCGTCGCCACGACGGGCGCGAGCGCTTTGCCCATGCGACAGCTGCCGGTGGCGCTGATCAGGCGCAGCCTCGGATCGGCCGCGATCTTCTCGCCGGCGGCCCGAGCGCCCAGCACCACCTCGAGGAGTCCGTCAGGCACGCCGCCGAGCCGCTTGGCCGCGCGATCGAGCAGCGCCTTGCAGGCGAGCGCCGTCAACGGCGTCTTCTCCGAGGGCTTCCAGACTGCGGCATCGCCGCAAACGAGTGCGATCGCGGCATTCCACGACCACACCGCGACCGGGAAATTGAACGCGGTGATCACGCCCACCGCCGAGAGCGGATGCCACGTCTCCATCATGCGGTGGCCCGGGCGCTCCGAGGCGATCGTGAGGCCATAGAGTTGGCGCGAGAGCCCAACCGCGAAGTCGCAGATGTCGATCATCTCCTGCACTTCGCCGCGGCCCTCCTCGAGGATCTTGCCGTTCTCGAGCGTGACCAGCCGGCCGAGATCGTCCTTGGCGCGGCGCAGCTCCTCGCCCAGGAGCCGCACCAGCTCGCCGCGCCGCGGCGCCGGCACGGTCCGCCATTGGTGGAATGCCGCATCGGCGCGCGCGATCTTGGCATCGATCGCGGCAGGGCCGTCGCTTTTCACCAAGCCGATCTGTTTGCCGTCGATCGGGGAGTGCACGGCGATGTCGCCGTCCGAGATTGCCGAGGCCGGCACGCCGAGCGAGGAAAGCAATGACGCTGCGTCAGACATGGGGAGCTCCCTTGGACTAGGCGGCTTCCGGAATCACAGCCTCGATGTCGATCTCCACCAGCATCTCCGGCAGCGCGAGGCCGTTCACGATCAGGCCGGTGCCGCAGGGAAACACGCCCTTGAGATGCCGTCCAACCATAGTGTAGACGGGCTCGCGATAGGCGCGGTCGGTGATGTAGGTGGTGATCTTGCAGATGTGCTCCATCTTGGCGCCGGCCTCCTCCAGCAGCACCTTGACGTTCTTCATCGCTTGATCCGCCTGTGCCGCCGCATCGCCCTTGCCCACGAACTTGTTGTCGAGGGTGAAGCCGGTCTGTCCGCGCAGGAAGATGAAATTGCCGGCGCGCACCACCATGCACATGTCGTTGGCGATCCGGCCGCCCTCGTAGACCGTGCTCGTGTTGAACTTGCGGAGCCTTACGTGAGCCATCGCGTTCCTCCTCTCGTTCAGCGTTTCGCGGCGCCCTGCCGCGAGATCAGTCCGATCGCATTGGCGACGAGCCGCGCCGCCGTGAGCGCGCCGCGCTGCTGCTGATCGCGCTCGGGCATGAACTCGACGATATCGAAGGCGGCGATCTTCGCCTTGCGCGCGACGCCGCGCATCAAGCCGACGACCTGCCAGTAGGAGAGACCGCCGGGCGCGGGGCCGATCACCCCCGGCATGATCGCGGGGTCGAGGCCGTCGCAATCGATGGTGAGAAGCACGTTGGCACCCGCCGGCACCTCGGCCAGCGCGGGCTCGATGCCGCGCTCGTGCACGGCGTCTGCGAAGAAGAACCGCACGCCCGCCGCGAGAGCATCTCGATAGTCGGAGACCCTGGCGCTACCCGTGCCGCGCGCGCCAACCTGGATGATGCGCTCGATCCAGCTCATCTCGCTGGCGCGCCGCATGGTGCTGGAGAGGCCGAGCTTCAGTCCCTCGACCTCGTCGCGCCAGTCGATGTGCGCGTCGATCTGCAGTACCGTGAACTTGCCGCGACCCTCGAAGGCCTGGAACAGCGGGATCGGAATGGAATCGTCGCCGCCGATCACGACCGGGACCGCGTCGCCGTTGAGCAGCGTACTGGCGGCGTCCGTGATGCGCGCGCGATTGCCTGCGGCGTCCTGCGGACCCCATGCGAGGTCGCCGCAGTCGACGGCGGTGGTGCCGGCGATCACCATCGTCCCGCCGAGATCGAAATCCATGTGGTCGCGGGCGCCGGCCCAGTTGACGATGCCCGCGCGGATGGCGGCAGGGCCGCCCGCGCAATACGGACCAACCGACGGATATGGCGTTGCCGCTGGCGCACCCACGATCGCCACGGTCGCGCGAGCCGCCTCTGGGATCGATGTCTTGGGGAGATCGAGGAAAGTTCCACGTGTGGACGCGCCAAACATGGCCCCGATGGACCTTTCCGATGACTGTGCTTCGTTCATAGCGCCTCTCTCCGATGCAAGCTCTGCACCAAGATGACATCGCGGGTCCATTCGCGGAAGATGTCGGGCCATGAACGAAGCCGGTGCCTTGGAGCGAGCGGCGCGACTGGCGTGCTGGCGAGAGCCCGTGACGCCGGAGCCGCTCGCCGGCGGCATCACGAACCGGAACTTTCTCGTCCGGCACCGCGGCGAGCGCTTCGTAGTCCGCATCGGCGACGACATTCCGGTGCACCAGGTCTCGCGCGCCAACGAGCTCGTGGCGAGCCGTGCCGCGGCCGCCGCGGGGCTCTCGCCCGAGGTGGTGCACCATGAGCCCGGCGCTCTCGTCCTCCGATTCATCGAGGGACGGACCCTGCGGCCAGAGGACATTCGAGAGCGGCCTATGCTGGAGCGCATCCTGCCGCTGCTGCGCTGCTGCCACCGCGAGGTCGAGCGCCACCTGCGGGGTCCCGTGCAGATATTTTGGGTGTTTTACGTCCTGCGCGACTACGCCGCGACGCTGCGCGATGGCCGGAGCCGATTCCTTCCGGAGCTATCGGCGTTGCTCGAGATTGCTGAGGGGTTGCGAACCGCGATCGGACCCGTCGACGTGGCGTTTGGCCATAACGATCTGCTTGCCGCGAACTTCATCGACACCGGCAATCGGCTCTGGCTCATCGATTGGGACTACGCGGGCTTCAACAGCCCACTCTTCGATCTCGCGAACCTCTGCTCGAACAACGAGCTGCTGCCCGCTGACGAGAGGTGGCTCCTCGAAATCTATTTCGAACGACCGCTTTCAGCCGACCTGGAGCGCGGTTACCGCGCGATGAAATGCGCTTCTCTGCTGCGCGAGGCGATGTGGGGCATGGTCTCCGAACTCCACTCGAGCCTTAACGTCGACTATGCCGCCTACGCGCGGGATTATCTGGGGCGCTTTGAGCGGTGCATCGCCGAGTTCCGGCAAGTGTGAGGCGGCCTATGCCGCGGCACCCCTGGTGGTGTCGAGTCCCGCAAGCGCGGCACGTGCCCCTGCGTGGCCCTGTGCGCTGGCTTTGCTGAGCCAGAACTTTGCTCGGGTCTTGTCGTCGACCCGTAGCGCAAGCAGCCCCATGCCGTATTGCGCGTGAGCGAAGCCGCGCGCGGCGGGGCCGCTGAGCCGGCGCTGGGCCTCACCGAGATCGGGGCTTGTGCCGCCCATGAGCAACAAACCGAGAGCCGTCGCGGCGACGTCGTTACCGCCTTCGGCGGCGGTGCGGTACCAGCGCATCGCCTCGACGACGTCCTTGCGAACGCCGAGAGCACCCTCGTGAAGGATGCCGAGGCCGAGCGCGCCCGCCGCGTCGCCTTTTGCCGCGGCACGGCGATACCAGAGGGCTGCCTCGCCGAAGTCTTGCCGACAGCCGATGCCACGCGTGAGGAGCATCCCGAGGTTGGCCTCCGCGCAAGCAAGCCCTCGACGCGCCGAGGCCTTGGCCCAGGCGAAGGCAAGCACCGGGTCGGGCTTCACGTCGAGCCCTCCGGGATAGAGCAAGCTGGCGTTGTCAGCCGCCACAAGTGAGCGGCTTTGAGCCTCGGTGAGCCAGGGCACGCAGGGGGCTCGTCCGGTCACTCCGGATAGGTACGCCATGCTGAGCGCGTGCTGCGCGCGCGCATGGCCTCGCCGGGCGGCCCGGTTCAGCCAGTGGAGCGCGGCGACGGGATCATGCGGAACGCCATCGCCGCGAAGATGCCGATAGCCGCGCCGATAGGCCCGCTCGGCGCTGGCCCACCGCCAGAGGCTCACGGCTCGCGCATGGACTCGTCGACGCTGCGCAGCGCGCCAGTGACGAGATAGGAGAGCAGCGTGCGCTTGCCGACCTCGATATCCGCCGTGACTGGCGTGCCTTGCACCAGCTTGAAGTCTTTCGGCACGCCGTGGAGGTCGACGCGATCCAGCGTGACATAACCTTTGTAGTAGGGCCGGACCGGCGTCGCCTTGTCGTCGTCGGTCGTGGTGAAGACGTCGGCACTCAGCACACGCAGATGGCCCTCGACGGTGCCGTGCTCGAGATAGTTATAGGCCTCGACCTTTATCGCCACGGAATCGCCGGGCCGTACGAAGCCGATCTCCTGGGCGTCGATGTGAACCTCCGCCTCGAGCGGCGCATCGGCGGGCACAAGGGTGAGCAGCGGCGTCGCCTCGGGCAGGACCGATCCGACCGAGTATTTCCCCACGTTCAGCACGATGGCATCGGCGCTCGCGCGGAGATCGATGAGGTCGTTATGCTTGCTCGCCTTGACGAGCTGCTCGACGGCGGCGTCGCGCTCCGTGCGATGCTGAATGAGGTCGGCGTCGACTTGGCCTTGCCATTGGCGAAGGAAGGTCTCGCGGTCGGCGCGGGCGGATTCGACCGAGTGCTGTGTTTCCGCCGAAGCGTTCTTCTCCTGCTCGAGGCTCCGCGCCAGCTCCAGACGTTGGTTCGTCGCCTCGAGATACGTCAGGCGGCTGCCATCTTTCATGTCATAGAGCTTGTGCCGCATGTCCTCGATCTCGCTCAAAACCAGAAGCTGGCTCGCGTAGTGCTTGATGTTCGCTTGCGATTTGTCGAGCTTCGCCTGGTATTCCGCGATCTTGGCGTCGTACCCGCGCAGGCGTTGGTCGTGCTCGGCGTGCCGCTGGAGCCACAGCGCCTGCTGGATCGCGATGTACCGCGGCGGGAGCTCGGCGGTCGCGATGTCGCGGCCTTCGTGCTCGGCCTCGAGGCGCGCGATCGTCGCGTTCTGACTCTCGATCTGCACGTTGAGCTGCGCCACGTCGGCGGCGGCGAAGGTGGGGTCGAGTGTGGCCAGCACCTGGCCGGCGGAAACATGGTCGCCCTCGCGCACCCTGAGAGACGTGATGATGGCGCGATCGAGCGATTGCACCACCATGGTCGGCTGCAGCGAATAGATATGGCCGCCACCGGTCACCATGCGATCGATCTTGACGAAGCCCGATACGACGATGGCTGAAGCGAGTGCCGCCGCCGCGAGCCGCAGGGTCCAGCGTGCGAGCGAGGGTCCGCGCTCCGCGAGCAGCGCGCCGGTCTCGGAGTGGAAGCTCTCGAGTACTGCCGCGTCGGCGCGGGACGCACTAGTCAGCCGCAGCGTCATGTTCAAGCTCGCGCAGGGTGTGGCGATTCTGCTGGGCCCAGAGCAGGCGGTAGAGCTCGCAGCGCTCGAGCAGCTCGGCATGCCGAGCGACGTCGACGGCGCAGCCTTGATCCAGGACCAGGATGGCGTCGGCGGCAACCAGCGAGGCGAGGCGGTGCGAGATCACCACCACCGTGCGCCCCTGGGCGATCCGGCGGAGGTTCGCGTTGACGATCGCCTCGCTCTCGGGGTCGAGGGCACTAGTGGCTTCGTCGAGGATCAGCAGCTTGGGGTCCACCAGCAGCGCCCGGGCGATCGCGATCCGCTGGCGCTGGCCGCCGGATAGATTAGCCGAGCCTTCAGAGATGACGGTGTCGTAGCCGCGGGCCAGCCGTTCGATGAATTCCTCGGCGCCGGCCATGCGCGCGGCCGCGGCCACCTGCTCGAAGCTCGCGGTCGGGCAGCTCGCGGCGATGTTGTCCCGGACCGTGCCGGAGAACAGGAAGCTGTCCTGTAGGACGACGCCGGTGCTCCGCCTGAGATGGTCCAGGTCGATGGCGCGAATATCCATGCCATCGATGCGGATCATGCCCTCGTAATGCCGGTGCAGTCCTTGCAGCAGGCGCGTGATCGTGGTTTTGCCCGAGCCGCTCCGGCCCATGATGCCGAAGATGGTTCCCGGGGGAGCGTTGAACGACAGCCGGTCGAGCGCGGGCGTGGTGGCGCCGGCGTAGCGGAAGCGGACCGCCTCGAACTCGATCCGGCCCTTGATCGGCGTGATCGCGCCGCCGACATTGCGGCCTTCCTCGGGCGCTTGGTTGACCACCGCGGCGACAGTCTGGACCGCGCGGTTCGCCTCGTCGAACTGCTGGATCAGGTGCGCGAGCTGCACGAGCGGCTGTGACACGCGCTGGGCCAGGATGCCGAAGGCCATGAGCGTGCCGAGATAGACTGGATCGCCGGTGGTGAGCGCGCTATAGGCCGCGAGCGCGATCACGCCGCTGGTCATCAGCTTCTCGAGCGGCGCGATCAGGGTCTGCGCGAGATTGGCGAGCGCGCCTGCGTGTCGGCGGAGTCGCACGGCGCTCGCGACGTAGCGGTCCCAGCCGTGCCGGCGGCGCGGCTCGAGCGCCAGCGACTTGACGGTGCGCACGCCCTGCACGGTCTCGACCAGGAAAGCATTTTGCTGACCTTCGGCCAGGAAGGCGCGGGTGGTGCGCTTGCGGATGAAGGGCAGGAAACACGCCACGATGAGAACCATCAGCGCGCCCAGCGCCAACACGATGGTCGCGAGCAGGGGGCTGAACCAGAACATCGCCGGCAGGATCACCAACAACACCATGCCGTCTAGCACCGTGCCGAAGAGCTGCCCGGTCAGGAACGTGCGGATGCGCCAGATCTCATTGACGTCGCGCGTGAGCATGCCGGTGGGCGTCCGCTCGAAGAAATCGATCGGCAGGTCGAGGAGCTTGTTGAAGACGAACGTGGAGAGCCGGGCGTCGATCCGCGCGGTCGCGAACAGGATCAGGCTCCGCCTTGTGTATCCGAACAACATGTCCGCGACGATAATCACCGCCATGCCGCCTACGAGCACGTTGAGCGTGGCGAGGCTCCGGTGCGCGAGCACGCGATCGACCACCAGCTGCCAGAAGATCGCGGGCGCGAGCGCCAAGACGCTCATCATCGCCGCCGCGATCGCGATGTCGCGGAACTGCCGGCGCTCCGTCAGCACCTGTCCGATGAGCCAGCCGAGGCCAAAGGGCCGCTCGGCGGCATCCCGGCCCTCGCCGTCGCGGCGGATGAGAAGCACGCTCTCGGTGTTGGTCGTGATCCGCTCGAGCTCTGTGATGAGCGGCGTCGCCTCACCGACGGCGGGATCGATGACCGTCGCGGTGGCGGCCCCGCCCTTGCCGGCAATGGCGGTCAGGAGGACGGAGTTTCCGTTCTTGAGACGGAGGATCGCAGGAACATTGCGCGCCAGTCGAGAGAAATCCCGGCCGCGCAGGCGAATCTCGCCGAGCGTCAGGCCATGGGCCGAGCCCACGGTGGCGAGCTGCCGCGGCGTGGGCTCACCGGGCCCAAGCGTGTGCTCGCGGATCAACTGGTCAGCGGATAGATGCACGCCGTGGTGCCGCGCGGCCATGACGAGGCACTGGAGGGCCGTGGAAAGCGGCGACGGTTCGAGGGTTCCAATCTGAAGCGTGGATGCTTGCACGATGCGTTCTGAACCGACGCGACCGAGCTACCGCTCGGTCGCGTCCCCTGTGGTCGCCCCAACGAAACCGCGGCAACCCTATAAGTTCAGAGTTAAAAGAGTGTT
>DATEGF010000287.1:0-4501 GCA_035280245.1 Allostellaceae bacterium | reverse complement strand
GTCGGCAAGGATCGCGTCGATGCCCCGGACGTTGTGCACCATGTTGCCGTAGCGGAGTGAGCGCGCGCCGCAGCTGTTGTTCGCGGCCATGCCGCCGAGCGTCGCGCGGTTGCCGGTGGACACATCCACCGGGAAGAATAGCTTCTCCGAGCGGAGCACTTTGTTGAGCTGGTCCAGCACCAAACCCGGCTGCACGCGCGCGCGGCGGCTCGCCTTGTCGACGGAGACCAGCTTGTTCATGTAGCGAGAGCAATCGAGCACGAGCGCGCGGCCCACGGTCTGGCCGCACTGCGACGTGCCGCCGCCGCGCGGCAGAATGGGAACGCCGGCCTCGCGAGCGATTGCGAGCGCCGCCGCCACGTCGGCCTTGTCGCGCGGCACCGCCACGCCCACGGGCTCGACCTGGTAGATCGAGGCGTCGGTGCTGTAGCGGCCGCGGCTCGCGGCGTCGAACAGGACCTCGCCCTTGAGCGCCGATTTGAGACGCCGCTCGAGCGCGGGATCGCCCGGCGTGCCTCGTCCAACGCTGTTGATGCCGTCCGGCATGGCTTGTCTCTTGCCCAGAATTCTCGGCCATTTGGGCTTGCGTGCGCTCAAAAAGCAAGGCGAGGCGGCTTGCGGCAGCACCCGGTTGTGGGCAAGTTTGAAGTTCCAGAGAGCGCACAGGAGTCCCGCATGAAAGCGCGCAGCGGCCGCCACTTCCTGCAGATCCCCGGCCCCACCAACGTGCCCGACCGGGTGCTGCGCGCGATCGATCGCGCCACCATCGATCACCGCGGCCCCGACTTCTTCGCGCTCGCCAAGGATACGATCGCGGGGATGAAGCGCATCTTCCGCACGGTGGGGCCGGTGGCGATCTACGGCGCTTCCGGCACCGGTGCCTGGGAAGCGGCGCTGGTCAACACGCTCTCGCCCGGCGATCGCGTTCTCGCCTTCGAGACTGGGCATTTCTCGACTTTGTGGAAGCAGCTCGCGGAACGGTTGGGGATTGCGGTCGAGTTCGTGCCCGGCGATTGGCGGCACGGCGTCGATCCTGCCGCGGTCGAAGCGCAGCTCGCCGCCGACAAGGGCCATGGCCTCAAGGCCGTCATGGTCGTCCACAACGAGACTTCGACGGGCGTCACCAGCCGCGTGCCAGAGGTGCGCGCGGCGATGGATCGCGCGAAGCACCCGGCCCTCCTCATGGTCGATACGATATCCTCGCTCGCCTCGATCGACTATCGCCACGACGCCTGGGGCGTCGACGTGACGGTGGCGGGCTCGCAGAAGGGCCTGATGCTGCCGCCGGGCCTGAGCTTCAATGCGATCTCGAAGCGGGCGCTCGCCGCGCACAAGACCGCGAGGCTGCCGCGGTCCTATTGGGATTGGGATCCGTTGATCGCTGGCAACGAGACCGGCGCATTCCCGTACACGCCCGCGACCAACCTGCTCTACGGCCTCCACGAGGCGATCGCGATGCTGGAGGAGCAAGGTCTCGAGGCCGTCTTCGCGCGCCACGACCGCCACGCCGAAGCAACGCGGCGCGCGGTCAAGCACTGGGGCCTCGAGGTGCTGGCGCTCAATCCGCGGGAATACTCCAGCTCGCTCACGGCGGTGCTGATGCCGAAGGGGCACGACGCCGACGAGCTCCGCAAGGTGATCCTCGAGCGCTTCGACATGTCCCTGGGCGCGGGCTTGAGCAAGCTCAAGGGCACCGTCTTCCGCATCGGCCACTTGGGCGACTTCAACGATCTCATGCTGATGGGGACGCTCGCCGGCGTCGAGATGGGGCTAGCGGTCGCCGGCGTGCCGCACCAGCGCGGCGGCGCCCAGGCCGCGATGGATTTTCTGGCGGGGAATGCGAAGGCGTGATCCGATCGAATCGCACCGATGCGCCCGGTCACGGAGCGAGGATGCTGTCGGCGCGATCCACGGCGATACAAGCGAGCCGTGTTTGCACTACGTGGCACCGAGGCATGTTGGATCAGGCGGCAATCGGTGAAGAGATCTTGATTGTTGAATAATCTTGAGGATAGCAGCTTGGAAACTTGGCCCCTCGGAGAGCAGCTGCGCGAGATCATTGCCGTCAGTCTGTAGTTTTCTGTGCCAATCATTTGTAGTTGGCTCTCTTGTTAGGCACTTGAAGAGGCGCTTGGACTCGGCGACGTCCCCTATTAGTCCGGCCGCAACAGCCGCGTGATAGACGGGCAAGCCATGCTTGCCATCGGGCGGGCTGATCTCGCGCGCGATGTCTAACAGAGAGGCGAATCGCTTTCGAAGAGCGTGGACCTCTTCGGCGGCTCGCATTGCGAATTTCTCCGCCACGGCGGCGAACTGCTGTGGGTTTTGGAAGCGGGTAACCCCCTCGACGCGGCCGCCGTAGTCAAAGGACCAATAGTCCTTCGCATGCCAAAGCCAACAGGCGCCGACATTCAAGTAGCTACCCTTCGAGAACCCACTCGCCTGAAACTCGATGACAATGGCCCAAAACCGTTGATCAGCGATCCATAACCGGGAGCGACCAATCTGCTTACAGCCGACCGGCGACAATGCCTGCTTCGCGGCGCTCGCAACCAGCCGGTTCAGCTCCATCTTCATCTGGCTGAGGTGCTATCGGATCTCGCTCAAGTACCACTCGACGAAGCGGCGCTCCTGCGTTTCCATGATGGAGAGCGGGCCGGGCTCGTAGAAGCGGGAATTCACGCCGCGCTGGTTGTCCTCGATGATCCGCTTGTCGGCGTCGCTGGTCACGGTCCAGAGCCAGGTGAGCTTCTCGCGATCGTAGTCGACGCCCTCGCGGGCGTCGCCGCGCACCAGCCAGATCACCTCCAGCTCCGAGCGCTGCACCATCCGTGGAATGAACCGGTAGACGATGCCGTGGTCGGGGTAGGCGAGGAAGAAGCTCGCGGGCCCGACGTGGATGAAGGTCGAGCCGCCGTCATAGCCCTTGAAGGCGCCCATGAGCGGCGCCACGGGCTTGCCGTCGGGGCTTCCCGTGACGGCGCCGCGCAGCATGGCGTAGCGCACGCAGTAGGTCGCTTCCTCGCCCGCATCGGCGGCGAGCGCCCAGTGGTCCTGGTTCGGAATCGTCAGGCCGAGTGCCGCCGCGCGCGCATCCATCTCGGCATTGAGCTCGGCGATCTTGGCGCGCGGCTGCTCGTTGGCGTGGAGGCGGGCATACTCGGGATGAGACGGTGCGCAATGGTAGCACTCGACGTAGTTCTCCACCGCGAGCTTCCAGTTGGCCTCGATCGGATAGGTCTCGCGATGGGCCACCTTGGCATCCGTCCAGCCGTAGGGGCCGTAGCCGCGCTTCAGGACCTCCTCGACTTTGGCGAGGCCGAGCGGTTTCTCCGCGAAGGTCACGAAGATCAGGCCCTCGACGACCCGAAGCGGAATCTCCTTGAGGCCGTGCTCGCTCTTGTCGAAGGGCTCCGCCATGTGGCGGGCGGCGCGGAGCTTGCCGTCGATGCCATAGGTCCAGGCATGATAGGGGCAGATGAGCACGCGCGTGTTGCCGGATTTCTCGCGGCAGACGCGCGAGCCGCGATGGCGGCACACATTGACGAGGGCACGCAGCACACCGTCCTCGCCGCGCACGACGATCGCGGACTCGGTCGCGATCTCGACCAGGAAGAAATCGCCGACCTTCGGCACGCTGCTGACGTGGCCGGCGCAGAGCCAATGCCCCATCACCATGCGCTCGAGGTCGCGCCGGAAGATCTCGGGATCGCTGTAGAAGGCTTGCGCCAGCGGGTGCCCGGGGGCGTGCCCCTTGATCAGATCGGCGATGCCGCTATCCATGGCCAGTCCCGTCATGACCTGCCTCCGAGCGAACGCTCCATTGCGCCTACCGCGCGCACTCTTGCGCAAGGCCAGGGCGAAATCGAGCGGCATGTTAGCGCAGGATTCGAGTAAAGGAGCAGCCCCCTGTGGTATCCTCTCCGCGTCGGGGGCTGCTTGGATTCGGGAGGCACCGCCATGGCCCTACGGGATCAGATCGACTCTCTGCTGAGTGATGCCGCCGCCTCGGGTGACGTACCGGGTGTGGTCGCGACCGCGACCGACCGGAATGGAACCCTCTACGAAGGCGGGTTCGGCCTGCGCGTGCTCGGTGGGGCCGCGCCAATGACACCGGACACTGTCGTCTGGATCGCCTCGATGACCAAGGCGCTGACGGCCACCGGCGCCATGCAGCTGGTCGAGCGGGGCAAGCTCGCGCTCGATGACCCCGCGAGCGCGGTCGTGCCGGCACTCGGCGATGTCGCGGTGCTCGACGGATTCGATGCCGACGGCCGGCCGCGCACGCGCGCGCCGCGGCGCCCGATCACGCTGCGGCATCTGCTCACGCACACCGCGGGGTTCAGCTACGAGATCTGGAGCGAGCCGATCCAGCTCTGCCAGGCAGCACTTGGGCTTCCGGGCATCATCACATGCCAGAACGCGGCGCTCCGGACGCCGCTGCTGTTCGATCCCGGAGAGCGTTGGGAATACGGGATCAGCATCGACTGGGTAGGCAAGA
>DATEGF010000286.1:0-6469 GCA_035280245.1 Allostellaceae bacterium | reverse complement strand
GGACCTTGTAAGAATTGCCGGAGTCCTGGAAGTTGTAGAGCTGGATCATGGTGGTTTCCCTGTGAGGCTCGCTCACCCTCGTACTGGAACGTAATGGGTCCGTTGCGGTGAACCAAACGAAGTCTTTTGACGCCGACTGTGAGCAACGCTAACAGTTCTCCATGACCCAACACCTGCCGCCCCTGGCGGCGCTCCGCGCCTTCGAGGCGGCGGCGCGGCATCTCAATTTCACCCGCGCCGCCGAGGAGCTGCACCTCACCCACGGCGCCATCAGCCACCAGATGAAGGCGTTGGAAGCGAGCCTGGGCGTGCCGCTCTTCCGCCGCGAGGGGAAGAAGCTGCTTCTGACCGACGCGGGCCAGCGCTTCGCTTCGAGGCTGCGCGATCTCCTGGGCGACCTCGGCGCGGCGGTTGCCGAGGTCGGCAAGCGCCGGGACCAGCAGGAGCTCACCATCAGCGTGCTGCCGTCTTTCGCCTCGCTGTGGCTGATCCCGCGACTCGCACGCTTTCACACCGCGCATCCCGAGATCGACGTCAACATCCGCGCGACCCAGGCGCTCGCGGAGTTCGGCCCCGATGGCGTCGACCTCGCGATCCGCATCGGCACCGGCGGCTGGCCCGGCCTGGTGGCGGAGAAGCTCTTCGACGAGGAGGTGTTCCCGGTGGCAAGCCCGCGCTTCAAGGAGGGCGCGCTGCCGAAACGGCCTGAGGCGCTCGCCCGCGAGGTCCTGCTCCGGAGCGAGCGGCAGCCGTGGACGCCGTGGTTCCGCGCCATGGACCTGGACTGGCCGGAGCCGAGCCGGGGACCTATCTACAGCGACGAGACACTACTCGTGCAGGCAGCGGCCGAGGGCATCGGCGTGGCGCTCGCCCGTGGCGCGCTGGTGGCCACCGATCTCGCGGCTGGCCGGCTGGTGCGGCTCTTTCCCAAGCGCGTGCCGCCGCGGACGGCCTACTACCTCGTCTATCCCCGCGCCGCCGGCGACCTCGCGCGCGTGCGGGCGTTCCGAGATTGGATTCGGCAAGAGGTCACCGACGCGCCCCAGTCCTGACGGAATGATCGTTTGCAAGATCGAGCGGGCCTGCTTTGATGCGCGACCATTTGCCCTGAGCGCACTGAGGCTCCCATGGAATTGAGAGACTTCTTTCCGGAAATCGAGCCCTACAACACGAAGTTTCTGAGGGTCTCGCCGCTCCACACGATCTACGTCGAGGAAGCCGGCAATCCCGAGGGTGTGCCGGTGGTGTTCCTGCATGGCGGGCCGGGCGGCGGTCTCTCGCCGACCTATCGGCGCTTCTTCGATCCGCGGCATTACCGCATCGTGCTGTTCGACCAGCGCGGCGCCGGCAAGAGCACGCCGCACGCGGAGCTCACCGACAACACCACTTGGGACCTCGTCAGCGACATCGAGAAAATCCGCGAGGGTCTCGGCATCTGCCGCTGGATCGTGTTCGGCGGCAGTTGGGGCAGTACGCTCGGTCTCTCCTATGCCGTGACGCATCCCGAGCGCGTGCTGGGCTTGATCCTGCGCGGCATCTTCCTCTGCCGGAAGCTCGAGATCGATTGGTTCTACCAGGAGGGCGCGAGCCACGTTTATCCCGACGCCTGGGAGCAATACGTGGCGCCGATTCCGCCGGCCGAGCGTGCCGACCTCGTCGGCGCCTACTACCGCCGGCTCACCGGCGCGAACGAGGAGGAGAAGCTCCGCTGCGCCATCGCCTGGAGCAAATGGGAGGCCTCGACCATGTACCTGATCCCCAACGAGGCCAGCATCCGGGAGCACGAGGAGCCCAAGGGTGCGCTCTCGCTGGCGCGGATCGAGAACCATTACTTCAAGCATGGCACCTTCTTCGAGACCGACAACTATCTCCTCGAGAAGGTCGACCGGATCCGCCATATCCCCGGTGTGATCATCCACGGCCGCTACGATCTGGTCTGCCCGATCCGCAACGCCTGGGACCTGCACCGCGTCTGGCCCGAGGCCGAGCTCGCGATCATCCCCAACGCCGGCCACGCCGCCATGGAGCCCGGCACCCGATCGCGCCTGATCCAGGCGACCGAGGACTTCAAGCGGATCAAGGCAACGGGTTGACGAGTGAGGTACCGCCGCGTCGTTCCTAATCCGCAAGGCTCATCCCAGATCTGCGATCAGATCCTCGGATAATCGCCCATCGGGGCCGGTCACCATGGTGGGCCGAAAGTAGTGCTCATAGCGGGAGGGCAGGCGGATCACTGGCTTGTAGAGCGGGTCGAGGGTCTCTGTCGGCGCCCAGAACGTCCGTCGCGGGCGCTTGAACCGCGGTCGGAGCGGCGAGCTCGCGGTACTCTGAGTGCAGATGAGCGCTGCGCTGACCCCAGCGGCGGCCAACTGCAGCGGAGACAGCGTGCGGACGTGACGGTGCAGAAACCGCGCCGTGTGGCGTAGGGCCTTCATCCGGTAACCGCGCAGGTTGGGCATGTCGCGAGCGAAGGCGACGACGTCGTCGACGGGATCGAGTGGCTTGGTGACAACGGTCAAGCCGTCCATGTCGTGCAGGCGGACCGAGGGCAGAATGAGCTGCTTCTCCAGGCAATCGCGGAAATAGGGGGTGCCGAGTAACGGAATCGACAAGGTGAAGTAAGCGGGGAGCGTGATCTCGGGCGCGCCCAGGATGAAGTCGATTTCCCGCCGCAGGTCATCGAGAGGTCGGCTGCTGGGATCGAGCATGATGCCATACGTGAAAACGATCCCGGCCTCGAGGCAGCTACGAATCTGCTGGACCTGCGGCAGCAACGTGTTCTGCCGCTTGTTGTGCGCGAGCAAGGTGCGGCGATCGAAGGACTCGATGCCGCTGAACAGCCCCTCGCAGCCGGCCTCCCGCGCCAGAGCCAGGTTCTCGGGACGCTGGAAGAAGTCCCCGGTGACAAGCGCCGACCAGCCTCTGATCGACCCCGCGTCACGCATCCCCTTGAGGAGATTCAAACGGGCGATGAAGAACGCGCGGTCGTTGCCGTAGAAGTTGTTGTCGATAAAGACCAGGTGTTTCTTGCCGGTGGCCTCGATCTGGCGCCGGATGTAGCCGAGATCGTAGGCGCGGTAACGGGTCCGCTCGGCCGTCAAGGAGCAGAAGCCGCAGCGAAAGTTGCAGTAGCGGCTGGACTCGACGTAGCCGAGCAGCCCGCTCGAGGGTGCGAGGTCGAAGCGGGGAAACATCGTCTCGCTCGCGTACGCGTCGCCGAGCACCGCGGTCACGACGGATATCAGCTCCTCGATGTCGCCGAGGCACACGTAATCGAAGAAGCGCCGGGCGCGACGCGGCAGGGCGCGCACGGCCGGTCCGCCCGCGACCACGACCACCGCCGGGTTCAGCGCCCTGGCGTAGGCCGTGAGATGCAGCATGCGATCGAAGGAGGCGGTGAGGCCGGTCAGCACCAGCACGTCGGGCCAGGCAAGCAGGCTCGGGTCGTGCAGCGGTCCACTGTACTGCTCGCTGTAGAGACGAACGTCGCAGAGCTCCCGCGAGAACGCACCGGCAAGAAAGACCGGCCCCATCGCCCGCGGCACGCGCGCCGGACTGCCTCGAGTGCGCCAGTATTCGTCGAAGAAGGCGTTGACGATGAGGACGCGCTTCTGTCCTGGCCCCGCCGCAGCAACGGCGGCTGGTGAGCATGGTTCGGGCCGACCGTTCTCTGACATGGCTTGACCTCCGTCCGGCCCCTGCCTCGTGCCGGCAGTCGGAAATGATCTCGCGTCGGTGTCAGGCCCCCGTCGGCGGTCGTTGCTCGAGGCGTCAAAAATGCGTCAAATCGGGGTATTTCTACGCTAGACTTCGCGGAAAATAGGGTCCTGCGGTCGGTCCGGGACGCGAAGTGTCATGGCCTTGGTGCCTCTGAAGCTTCAGGTGCTGGGCGGCTTTCGCCTGAGGCGTGCCGACGCCTCGGAGGTTGATTCGCTTGGGCGCAAGGAGCAGGCCTTGTTCGCCTACCTTGCGCTCCAGGGCGGGCGGCCCCAGACCCGGGACAAGCTCGCCAGCCTCCTGTGGGGTGATCGCGGCGACCAGCAGGCGAGGCACAGCCTACGCCAGAGCCTGACAGTCCTTCGCCGGGCGCTGCCCGATCCCGACGGCGACATCATCGTAGCGGACCAGGAGACGATCGCGCTGAGTGCGGACGCGATCGAGGTCGACATCGTCGTTTTTGCGCACTCGGCGCAGGGCGAATCCGACGCCGCTGACTTCGCCACGCGGCTTTATTCCGGCGAGCTGCTTGATGGTCTGAGCGCCGGCTCGGAGGAGTTCGAGGAATGGTTGGTCGTCGAGCGGTCGCGAACGCGCGATCTTGCGACGGCGGCTTTCACCCGGTCGGCCAAGCGTCGGGCGGCGACGGGTGACTATGACGGCGCGATCGAAGCCGCGCGGCAGCTGCTGACTCTGGATCCGATCGACGAGGACGGTCACCGGCTGCTGATGCGCGCCTATTACGCGACCGGTCGCCGGGCCGCCGCCATGAGGCAATTCAAGACCTGCTCAGATCTCCTCATGCGGCAGCTCAACGCCGGGCCCAGTGTTGAGACGGTCCGTCTCTACGAGAGAATGCGCGATAATACGGCGAGTGCGGATATCCCGCCGGTCGCTGCGGGCTCGCCGTCAGACGCGAACGAGGCGTCCATTGCGGGCCGCGAGGCCGCTGAACCCGCACAGGCGGCGGAATCGGCGCCATCGAAGTCCGCTCCCATGGAGATTTCGGTCGCGCCCGCAACGCCGCGGTCGGGCAAGCGCCCTCTTTGGGCCGGGCGTTTGCTTTTGGCAGCGGCGGTGCTGATCGTTGCCGGCGCCTGGTACTGGTTCGAGGACATCGATCTCATCTTCTTCCGATCGTCGCGGTTCGCCCAGCAGATCGATTCGATTTTTCGGCAGCGCGCAACTGTTGGCCGCATGGCCTATCCGCTTCCCCAAAAACCGTCGATCGCGATCCTGCCTTTCGAGAACCTGAGCACCGACCCGGCGCAGGAGATATTTGTCGATGCCGTGACCGAGGATATCACGGTGGTCTTGGCCGCCATTTCCGATCTGTTCGTGATCGATCGCAGTACCGCGCTCTCGTTCAAGGGGCGGTCCGTGCGCGTGCGGCAGGTTGCCGAGGAGCTAGGCGTGCGATACGTGCTCGAGGGCAGCGTACGCCGATCCACCGAGCGCGTCCGCGTCTCGGCCCGGTTGATTGACGCGCTCGCCGGGCAGACCCTGTGGGCCGATCGTTTCGACATCGAAGCCACCGACATTTTCACGGTCCAGGACGAAATCACCCTTCGTCTTGTGACCGCCGTCCGCGCGGTCCTCACCGAGGGTGACCAGGAGTTGATCGCATTCGCCCATGGGACCAGAAACCTCGACGCTTGGCTCGCGGCGACGCAGGGATTGCACTTGCTCCGCCAGCTCACGCGCGCCGACACGGCGCGCGCTCGCGAGCTCTACAGACACGCGGTGCAGGCGGACCCTCACTACGCCGGGGCGTGGGATGGCCTCGGCTGGACCTATGTTCTCGATTTCTGGAATGGCTGGACGCCGGTTCCCGGAGAGGCGATGCGCCAGGCACGGGAATGCGCGAAACAGGCAGTCGAGCTGGACCCAAAGCGAGGACGGTCCTACGCTCTGCTCGGCATCATCGCATTGATGTCGGGCGACGACCATGGGGCGATCGAGAACTTCGAGCGCGCGCTCCAGTACTCACCGGGTGATGCCGAGGCCGCCGCTCTCATGGCGTATGCCCTAACCTATACCGGAGATCTCGATCGAGCCGAGGCGATGATCCGCCAGGCGCTTCGGCTCAGCCCGAATTCGCCGGAATGGTACCGCTGGACGCTTGCACGAATCGACCGTCTGCATGGGCGTCTCGCAGGCGCCGTCGAGGCGCTGGCACCCAAGCTGCCAAATTATCCAGACTCGATCGTACCGCGCGTCGAGCTCCTCTTGACCTATATCCAAATTGGCCGCAGCCAGGATGCGCGCGCAATGGCCGATGAGATACTGCGCATCGATCCGTCTTTCTCGGTCTCGACCTGGACGCGCGCGCAACCCTACACGGACCAGGGCATGGTTCAACGCGAGATGCAGGCGCTCCGCGTCGCTGGTCTCCCTGATTGACCACGAGAAACGGCGCCCCGAATGCGTGACGATCGGACTGTCAGCGCCCCTCGCGCCGCCAGGCCAAGATGAACGTGCCGAGCGCCAGGAACAGCGCCAAGAGCCCCGGCAGCAGCGGCGTCTCGTGGACGCCGGTGACGATGTAGTCGCCGTTGGCGCGAAGGCCGAGCCAGCCGCGGCCCGATGCCGCGCGCTCGGGAGCGACGCGGCGGATCTCGGGGATCGAGCCGGGGCCGACCCAGAAGAGGCCGCCGCCGGTGGCGCTGACCGCGGGACCGAGCTTTTCGTCGGTCGCGCGCACGTCAGACATCTCGACCGGGTTGAGCGCGCCCGCGGCCGCGAGTGCGGT
>DATEGF010000285.1:0-13645 GCA_035280245.1 Allostellaceae bacterium | reverse complement strand
GCACTTACTTCCTTTGCGACACCCAGGTGGTGGACGATCCCAGCGTGGCGCAGCTCGCGGAGATGACGCTCCGCGCCGCGGACGCGGTGCGCCACTTCGGCCTCGAGCCCAAGGTGGCGCTGATCTCGCACTCGAACTTCGGCAGCTCCGAGCATCCCTCCGCGCGCAAGATGCGCGATGCCCTCGTGCTGATCCGCGAGCGCGCGCCGGAACTCGAGGTCGAGGGCGAGATGCACGCGGACGCCGCCATCGACGAGACCATCCGACACCGAATCTTCCCGAACTCGCGCCTCAAGGGCTCGGCCAATCTCTTGATCCTGCCGACGCTCGATGCCGCGAACATCACCTTCAACGCGCTCAAGGTGCTGGGCGACGGGCTGCCGGTTGGGCCGGTGCTGCTCGGGAGTGCCAAGCCCGCGCACATCGTGACGCCCTCGGTCACCGTGCGCGGGCTCGTCAACATGACTGCGGTCGCGGTCTACGACGCGCAGGTCTCGGCGAAGGAACCCTCACCCTCCCAACGCTGACGCGTTGGGTCCCTCCCTCTCCCACTTCGTGGGCGAGGGGTAGAATTAGCCCCTCTCCCGCGCTTGGGCGGGAGAGGGAGGGACCCGTCGCGAACGCGACGGGAGGGTGAGGGTGAACGCCGAGGCTACCGCCGGAAGAAGTGGCCGTGGTCGTGATGCCCGAGCATCTCGTCCGCGGACTTCTGCTGGTCCGGGCTCATCGCCTGGTAGAGCGGGCGGAACGCCGCCAGCATCTTGGCCTCGCCGTCCGCGCGCAGCTGCGCGAATTTGGTGCGAGCTTCCATGCGCGAGAGCGCGGTCTGCGGCTGGCTGCGGTCGCCGCGCAGGCTCTGGAACGCGTCGTGCATCGCCTTGGCGTTGTCGCGCATGGCTTTGGCGACGGCGTCGAACTGCGGCTGCTGCGCGTCGGTGATCTTGAGCTCGGTCTTGAGATAAGCGATCCGGCCCTCGATGTGGCGGCCGGGGTCGAAGGCCGCGCGATCGGAGCGCTGGGGCTCCTGCTGCGGGCCCTGCTGAGACTGCGCGTCGGCGACCATCGGGCCGAGTGCCACGGCGGCACCGCCGGCCAAGAGGGCCGCCAGCGCGAGCGCGGGTAAGGTTCTGCGAATCATGGGGCTTTCTCCCTGCGGGATGAGTGATCGGGCGCCGGTCGCGCCCCCTACAATCGAATTTAGGCCCTGGCGCGGCGGCCTATCCCTCAGACCTGCGGTTACAAATACTTAACCCCGGATCCACCGGCGTTCTATGGAAGCGACGGTTCGATCGGGACCGAACCATGGCAGGCCGCCTCGGTGCGATGATGCGCTCATCCTCAAGCCCGAAGGAGGCGTTGCCATGATCACGCTCTATATCCGCTACACGCTCGACCCCACCAAGCTCCGCGACTTCGAGGTCTATGCAAAGGCGCTCATCACGCCGATCGAGCGCTGCGGCGGCGTGCCCGCTGGCTACTACCTGCCGACCAAGTTCGCGGGTCCCATGAACTCCGCCGTCGGCATGATCGATTTCCCGAGCCTCGCGGCTTACGAGAAATACCGCGAGAAGCTCGCGACCGATCAGGAGACGATCGAGATCACGCGGCGCCTGGAGGCCAGCGGAGCCCTCCTGAACGAGGACCGCTCGTTCATCAGCTGCGTGCCCGAGAGCCGGCGGTAGCCCCTCGTCGGCAGGGGTAGAGGAGAACACCGCGATCGACGGGAATCCTTGGCGGCCTTGGCGCCTTGGCGGTAAACCTTTTGATCCACCGCGGCGCCAAGTCGCCAAGGAGCCCTCGATGGCCAGCAACCGGTACCCCGCGCTCGATTTCGATCTCGGACCCGAGATCGATCTGCTGCGCGACAGCGTGCGCGGATTTGCCGAGACGAAGATCGCGCCGCTGGCGGCGGAGATGGATCGGACCGACACCTTCCCGCGCCAGATCTGGCCGCAGATGGGCGAGCTCGGCCTCCACGGTATCACCGTCGAGGAGGAGTTCGGCGGCACCGGCATGGGCTACCTCGCCCACTGCGTCGCCATGGAGGAGGTGAGCCGCGGCTCCGCCGCGGTCGGCCTCTCGTATGGCGCGCACTCGAACCTCTGCGTCAACCAGATCCGGCGCAATGGTACCGCGGCGCAGAAGCGCAAATACCTGCCGAAGCTGATCTCGGGCGAGCACGTGGGGGCACTCGCCATGAGCGAGCCCGGGGCCGGCTCCGACGTGGTCGGCATGAAGCTCCGCGCGGAGAGGCGCGGCGACACATACGTCCTCAACGGCAGCAAGATGTGGATCACCAACGGCCCCTATGCGGACACGCTGGTGGTCTACGCAAAGACCGATCCGAGCGCGGGGCCGCGCGGCATCACCGCATTCCTGATCGAGAAGGGGATGAAGGGGTTCAAGGCGGCGCAGAAGCTCGACAAGCTCGGTATGCGGGGCTCGCCCACCTCGGAGCTGGTGTTCGAGGATTGCGAGGTGCCGGCCGAGAACGTGCTCGGCAAGGTGAACGAGGGCGTGCGCGTCCTGATGAGCGGGCTCGACTATGAGCGCGCCGTGCTGGCGGCGGGACCGCTCGGGATCATGCAGGCCTGCCTCGACGTGGTGATCCCCTATGTGCACGAGCGCAAGCAGTTCGGCCAGCCGATCGGCGAGTTTCAGCTCATGCAGGGGAAGCTCGCGGACATGTACACGACGCTCCACGCCTGCAAGGCCTATGTCTATGCGGTGGCGCGCGCCTGCGACCGCGGCCAGACCACGCGCAAGGACGCCGCGGGCGCGATCCTCTACGCCTCCGAGAAGGCGACGGCGGTAGCGCTCGAGGCGATCCAGTGCCTCGGCGGCAACGGCTACATCAACGATTTCCCGACCGGCCGCCTGCTGCGCGACGCCAAGCTCTACGAGATCGGCGCCGGCACCTCGGAGATCCGCCGCATGCTGATCGGCCGCGAGCTGTTCGAGGAGACGATGTAGGGCGCTCCTCACACGCTGCTGATTTTGCGTTCGGGGCGGGCGGTGCCATAGTCGGGCACCTGCAGCCGGGGGAGGACATGGCATGAAGCGCCGCACATTCCTCGCGGGCGCTGCCGCGACCGCGCTTTCCGCATCCGCTCTGCCCAAGCCCGCGATCGCGCAAGTGGCCGCGCGGACGCTCAAATTCATTCCCGAAGGGAACCTGCAGAATCCCGACCCGATCTGGTCCACCACCACGGTCGCGCGCAATTTCGGCTACATGATCTGGGACACGCTCTACGGCTGGGACGAGAATCTCGTGTCCAAGCCGCAGATGTGCGAGGGCCATGAGATAACAGACGGCGGTTTGACGTGGCGCTTCCGGTTGCGCGAGGGGCTCAAGTTCCACGACGGCACGCCGGTGCGGGCGGCCGATTGCGTGGCGTCCATCCAGCGCTGGATGAAGCGCGACAGCTTCGGCCTGCGGGTCGATGCCGCCACGAACGAGATCGCCGCCGTGGACGACCGCGTGTTCGTGTTCCGCCTGAAGAAGCCATTCCCGCTGCTGCCGCACGGCCTCGGCAAGCCGACGGCCAATGTCTGCTTCATCATGCCCGAGCGGATTGCCAAGACCGATCCTTTCAAGCAGATCGACGAGTACATCGGCTCCGGTCCGATCGTGTTCAACCGGAGCGAGTGGAATCCGGGCGCGCTGGCGACCTTCAAGCGCTTCGAGGGCTACGTCTCGCGCCAGGAGCCGTCGAGTTTTGTCGCCGGCGGCAAGCCCGTGAATTTCGATCGCATCGAATGGACGATCATCGTCGATCCCACGACGTCATCGGGTGCGATCCAGTCGGGCGAGCAGGATTGGTGGCAGTCACCGACCGTCGATCTGCTGCCCGTGCTGCGCAAGGGCAAGGGCGTGGTGGTCGAGCGGCTCGACGACTTCGGTGTCGTCGGCGTGATGCGCTTCAACATGCTGCATCCGCCCTTCGACAACGTGAAGCTGCGCCGAGCCATCCTGCCCGCAATCAACCAGACGGATTTCATGAGCGCGGCCATGGGCGGTGATCCCGAGCTCACCCGCACCGGCGTTGGCGTGTTCACGCCGGGCTCGCCGCTCGCCAACACGGCCGGGCTCGAGGCGCTCACGGGTCCGCGCGATCTCGCGAAGGCGAAGCGGCTCGTCGCCGAGAGCGGCTACAAGGGCGAGAAGATCGTGTTCATCACGCCGACCGACTATCCCGTCCTCAACGCCGAATGCCTGGTGGGCGCCGACCTCCTGAAGAAGCTAGGCATCGACGTCGATCTCCAGAGCATGGACTGGGGCACCATGATCCAGCGCCGCAACGTCAAGGACACGATCGACAAGGGCGGCTGGAGCGCCTTCTGCACGGGCTGGGAGGGCCTCAATCTCGTCGATCCCGGCGCGCACCCACCGATCGCGGGCACCGGCGAGAAGGGTTGGTTCGGCTGGTTCACCAGCCAACACATGGAGGATCTGCGCACCGCCTGGTTCGATGCCACGGACCTCGCCACGCAGAAGAAAATCGCCGAGCAGATCCAGCTCGATGTCTGGGAAGAGGTGCCCTACTACCCGCTCGGCCAATGGTTGCAGCCGATCGCCCACCGCACGACCATCGACGGCATCGTCAAGGCGCCCTTCCCGCTGTTCTGGAACGCGCAGAAGAGCGCCTAGCGAAGTGCTGGGTCATCGCTGCTAGCCCGCACACCGTGCGGGTCAAGATCGGTGCTCGGGGTTGCTCAAGGTCCAGCTGATGGCACGCGAAGCGGTAAAGATAGGCGCCCGAGCCCTGCTCGCTCTTGCGCTGGCGATAGCGGTCTCGAGCTGCACGGCGCTCGAAAGCTTGGCGGCGCCTGAGTCCAAGCTGGTCTCGCCTCATTGGCTCCAGAACGAGCCCGCGTCGACGCGGCGGGTCGACCACGACGCCTGGACACGCCTCCTCACCCGCTACGTCGTGCCCGGCCCGGACGGCGTCAACCGCGTCGCCTACGGACGCGTCGACGCGTCGGACCGGGCGCTGCTTCAGTCCTACATCGGCGCGCTCGAGTCGGTTGCGGTGTCGCGTCTCAACCGCGCCGAGCAGCGCGCCTATTGGATCAACCTTTACAATGCTCTGACCCTGCGCGTCGTCCTCGACCACTATCCGGTGACGAGCATCCGCGACATCCACTTGGGCCCGGGATGGTTCGACGTTGGCCCGTGGCAGGCGAAACTGGTGCGCGTCGAGGGCGAGCCGTTGAGCCTCGATGATATCGAGCACGGCATCCTCCGGCCGATCTGGCGCGATCCGCGCCTGCACTACGCCCTCAATTGCGCGTCACTCGGCTGTCCCAAGCTGCAACCCGTCGCCTTCACCGCGGAGACAGCGGAGCGCCTCCTGGAGGAGGGCGCCCGCGCCTACGTGAACTCGCCTCGAGGTGCGCGGATCGATGGCGGCCACCTCGTCGTCTCCAGTATCTACCGCTGGTATCGATCGGATTTCGGTACGAACGATGCCTCCGTCATGGACCATCTGCGCCGCTATGCAACACCGGCACTCGCGGCCGGGCTCACCCGCTTCCGTGCGCCCGATGATGACGAGTACGATTGGCGGTTGATCGACAGCAATCGTCCTTAGATCCGGAGTTACCGCAATCCGTTAGCGAAGCTCGACCGTCGCCCAGGTCTCGAAGCAGTTGCCGCCCGCGAGCGCCATCACGCCGATGGTGGCGCGGCCGCCGATGCCGCGCTCGGGACCGAACACTTCGGCGAGCAGATCGGACAAGCCGCTCGAGACCTTGTGGACCTCGGTGAACTCCGGCGTGCAGACCACGAAGTTGAGCGTGCGCACGATCGACTTCACGCGCTCGAGATCGCCCACCGCCTGCTTGATCCCCGCGATGACGTTGAGGCCCGTGACGCGCGCAGCTTCGCGTCCCTGCTCGACCGTGAGATTGGCGCCGAGACGGCCGGGATGGATCATCCTGGTGCCGCGGTGGGGCACGTGGCCCGAGAGGAAGAGCAGGTTGCCCGCGATGTGGAACGGTTTCATCGAGCCATAGGAGGCGCCGTAATAGCCCTCGCGCGCGAAGTCGGGCACGTCGAGGCCGAGCTCTGTGATCCGCCGCTCAATCTCCATGGTCGTCGCATCTCCTGTGATCAGTCCGGCCGGCACCCCGCCAGCCGCGCGGATAGTAGAGCCGCGCCAGGCGCTCTGGCGAGACGCCGAGCCAATAGAGCACGTGAACGACGACCCAGCCCCAGACGATCGCGCTGGCGCGGCGACCTTCGAATTTGCGCGAGGAGGTGATAAGGGGCGGGTCCTCGATCCGGCAGGTGGGTCCGGCCCGCTCCAGGCGGCGGACGAAGTCGTAGTCCTCCATCAGGGGGATCGGCTTGATGCCGCCGATCGCTTCGTAGACCGCGCGGCGCACGAAGATGCCGCTGTCGCCGTAGTAGAGGGTTGCAAGACGCAACCATGGGTACGCGAGGGTGAGGCCGCGGGCGAAGCGGCTGTTGCCATCGAACACGACGCGGAAGTTCCCGCCGGGCACGCGGGCGTCACGATCGAGCGCGGCGCAGAGCGCGAGGAGCCCGCCGCTCGGAAACCGGCTGTCGGCGTGGAGGAAGAGGAGGACCTCGCCGTTGGCCAGAGCCGCCCCGGCGCGGAGCGCCGGGCCACGACCGCGCGCGCTGGTCACCACACGCGCCCCGAGCCGGGCCGCGAGCTCGGCCGTGCCGTCGGAGCTGCCGCCGTCAGCGACGATGATCTCGGCGAGCTCGGGTTCGCGTCGGAGAGCCTCGACCAGCGCCGGCAAGCGATCGGCCTCGTCGAGGGTCGGGATCACCGCGGAAACTCGGGGCACCACATTGCCTCCTTGCGCAGCATATCCGGATTGAGCCAAGCGCATTGACCCCTGTCGTGTGAGCAGGCGTAGTATCGCCGGCGCCATTCCCCGAAGAGAGGTGCTCCATGCAGCGGCGATTGATTTCCTCGGGCTCGAGCTACGAGAAGACGGCGGGCTATAGCCGAGCCGTGGTGGACGGCGACTGGGTGTTCGTCTCCGGCACCACCGGCCTGGACTACAAGGCCATGACCATCGCGCCCGACGTGGTCGCGCAGACGCGCCAGACCTTCAAGAACATCGGCGCGGCGCTCGCCGACGCGGGCGCGAGCTTCGCCGACGTGGTCCGCGTGCACTATTATTTCACCGAGGCCGCCGACTGGACGACGGTGGCGCCGGTGCTGGGCGAGGTGTTCGGCGACGTCCGGCCCGCCGCCACAGCCATCGTCTGCGACCTCATCGATCCCCGCATGAAGATCGAGATCGAGGTCACCGCGCGAAGGAGGGTGTGAGCCATGCCAACCGTTCTCGTCACCGGCGCAGGCCGCGGGCTCGGCCTCGAGTTCGCTAAACAATATGTTGCTGACGGCTGGCGCGTCATCGCGACCGTGCGCGACCCCAAGAAGGCAGGTGCGCTCCAGGCCCTGGGCGATGCCGTCACGGTACATCGGCTCGACGTTCGCGATTTCAAGGCGACGGCCGAGCTCGGTCGCGAGCTCGCGCGTGAGGCGATCGACGTGGCGATCGCGAACGCCGGCATCTCGCCGGGGCACAAGGTCTCGATCGCGGAGATCGACGAGGACGCCTGGCTCGACACTTTCGCGGTGAACTCGGTGGCGCCCATGGCGCTCGCGGGCGCGCTGCTGCCGGCGCTGAAGCGCGGCGGGGACAAGAAGCTCGTCGCCATCAGCAGCCGCATGGGGTCGATCGCCGAGAACACGGCAGGCGGCTCCTATCCTTATCGCGCTTCCAAGGCGGCGCTCAACGCGGCCTGGCACTCGCTCGCCAACGATCATCGCGAGGTGATCGCGGTCGTGCTGCATCCCGGCTGGGTGCGCACGGACATGGGCGGCTCCGGCGCGCCTGTCGGGCCCAAGGAGAGCATCACGGGCATGCGCCGCGTGATCGCGCAGCTCAAGCCCGCGGACAGCGGCCGGTTCTTCGATTTCGAGGGGAAGGAGCTGCCGTGGTGAGGGCGCGTTGATCCCGAGCGCCGAGCAAGCGCTCATCCGCGACACCGCGCGGGCCTTTGCGGCCGAGCGGCTCCGCCCGTCCGCGGCGGAGCGCGACCGCACGGGAGAATTCCCGGCCGAGGCGGTCAAGGAAATGGGAAAACTCGGCTTCCTCGGCATGCTGGTGCCGGAGCGCTACGACGGGGCGGGTGCGGATCACATCTCCTATGCGCTCGCGATGGAGGAAGTGGCGGCGGGCGACGGCGCGTGCTCGACGATCATGGGCGTGCACAACTCCACGGGCTGCGTGCCGATCCTGCGTTTCGGCACCGAGGATCAGAAGCAGCGGTTTCTGAAACCGATGGCGCGCGGCGAGCAGATCGCGGCGTTCTGCCTGACGGAGCCCGAGGCCGGCTCCGAGGCTTCCGCGATCCGCACACGGGCGCAGAAGCGTGGCAACAAGTATGTGCTGAACGGCACCAAGCAGTTCATCACCGGCGGCGCCAACGCCGACCTCGCGATCGTCTTCGCGGTGACCGACCCGGCCGCCGGCAAGAAGGGCATCAGCGCCTTCATCGTGCCGACCGACAGCCCCGGCTACAAGGTTGCGAAGCTCGAGAGCAAGCTGGGCCAGCGCGCCTCCGACACGGCGCAGATCGTTTTCGATGAGGTCGAGCTGACGCCGGACCTGTTGCTCGGCGAGGAGGGCGCTGGCTATCGGATCGCGCTTGCCAATCTCGAGGGCGGTCGGATCGGAATCGCTGCACAATCGATCGGCATGGCGCGCGCGGCTTATGAGGCGGCGCTTACCTACGCAAAGGAGCGTGTCGCCTTCGGCACCGCCATCATAAATCACCAGGCAGTCGCATTCCGGCTCGTGGACATGGCGACGCAGATCGAGGTCGCGCGCCAGATGATGCTGCACGCGGCAGCACTCCGCGATGCCGGCCAACCCTGCATCAAGGAAGCGTCGATGGCGAAGCTCTTCGCCTCGGAGATGGCGGAGCGCGTCTGCTCCGGCGCGATCCAGACCCTCGGCGGCTACGGCTATCTCGCGGACTTCCCGGTCGAGCGCATCTACCGCGACGTCCGCGTCACGCAAATCTACGAGGGCACCAGCGACATCCAGCGCCTGGTGATCTCGCGGGAGATCGCGAAGGAATGAACCGCGCTATCGACCATCTCGTGCTGGCGGTCAACGACCTCGAGGCGGCGCGCGAGGCCTATGGGCGCATGGGCTTCACGCTCACGCCGCCGGCGCGGCACCCTTGGGGCACCGCCAATAGCCTGGTGCAGCTGCAAGGCAACTTTCTCGAGCTGCTTGCGGTGGCCGAGCCGGCGAAGATCGTGGTGGCGGAGCCCGGCCGGTTCAGCTTCGGCGCCTTCAACCAGGCGTTCCTGAAGCGGCGCCAGGGCCTGTCGATGCTGGTGTTCCAGAGCACGGACGCGCAGGGCGACCAGGCCGAGTTCGCGGCCCGCGGCCTCGAGACCTACGAGCCCTTCGGCTTTTCGCGTCAGGCGAAGCTGCCGGACGGCAGCCACAAGACCGTGGCGTTCTCGCTCGCCTTCGTGACGGAGCCGCGCATGCCCGACGCGGCGTTCTTCACCTGCCAGCAGCACGCGCCGGAGTTCTTCTGGAAGCCCGAGTACCAGGGCCACGCCAACCGCGCCGGCGCGGTGATCGAGGTGGTGATGCTCGCCAACGACCCCGGCGCCTTCGCCGAGTTCTTCGGGAAGCTGGTCGAGCCCGCGGCGGTTGCTCGCTCCGAGGGCGAACTACGCGTCAAGTTGGGCAACGGCGCACTCAGTCTGCTCGACGCCACGCGCCTCGCTCAGCGCTTTCCAGGCACTCGGCTGCGCGACGTCCTGCGCAAGCCGCACTTTGCGGGATACTCGATCACGGTCGGCGACCTCGCCGTTGCCGAAACCTTGCTGAAGCGCAACGAGGTGCCCTATGCGCGGACCAGCGACCGGCTCCAGATCGCGGCGGAGCACGGCCTCGGCACGGTGATCGAGTTCGCGGCGCTGACCTAGGCCGCGCCCATGCGCCTCGTCGCTTGGAATTGCAACATGGCACTGCACCGCAAGCTCGATGCGTTGCATCGGCTCGCGCCGGATATCGCGGTTGTCTCGGAATGCGCCTGTCCCGAGCGCCTAAAAGCCCTCGGCGGGCTCGAGGGGATCAGCGATGAGCCCATCTGGGTTGGCGACAATCCGACGAAAGGGCTCGCGGTGCTCGCCTTCAATGGCTATCGGCTGAGCCTCGCGCGCGAGTTCTATCCGACACTGCGCCATCTGGCGCCGGTGCATGTGACGGGCCCGCGCGAATTCAACCTGCTCGCGGTCTGGGCGCAGAACATCAGCGGCGGCAACACGCGCAAGCGCCAGGCGGGGCCGCTGCGGCGCGGACTCGGAAAATACAAAGCGTTCCTGTCCGAGGGGCCGGCGATCGTTGCGGGTGATCTCAACAACAACGTGATCTGGCACAAGCCGGGATACCGCATCAATCACGGCATCTCCGTGTCGATCCTCGAGAGCTACGGCCTTGTCAGCGCCTATCACGCGCGTACCGGTGAGGCGCAGGGCGAGGAGAAGGTGCCGACGCTCTATTGGCGTGACCGCAAGAAAGACGGCCCGACCTATCACATCGACTATGTGTTCCTGCCGCAGGCGTGGCTCGATCGCATTCGCGAGTTTAGCATCGGCACGTTCGAGGACTGGTGCGGCGCGCGCCTCAGCGACCACGTGCCGGTGGTGGTGGAGGTGGGGCTTGAGGAAAGAATACCCCTCACCCTCCCAGCGCTTCGCGCCGGTCCCCTCCCTCTCCCGCAAGGGGAGAGGGCGTAATTCTCTCCCTCTCCCCTTGTGGGAGAGGGTTGGGGTGAGGGGTCCGCCCGCTCCCAGGCCACCCTACTTCGCGTTCAGCGCCTTCCAGGGGTCCTTGACCATGGGGATGGTCTCCAGCTCGACGTTGGCGAGGTGGCCGTTCACGCGCTCGACCTTGCGCAGATATTCGTTCTGCACGATGTCGCGGGTATCGGGGTCGATCATGATGGGCCCGCGCGCGCTGTCGTATTTCCAGCCCTTGAGGAGGGCCATGGTCTTGTCGGGATCGATCTTGCCGTTCTGGGCTTTGACGACATCGAAGATCGCGGCCATTCCGTCATAGCCGCCGACGACCTCGAAGGCCGGGACCTGATCCTTGCCGAACATCTCCTGATAAGCCTTGACGAACGCTGCATTCGCCGGCGCCTTCCCGACGGCGGAATAGTGCAGCATGGTGATGACGTCGAGGGCGACGTCGCCCATGGCGTCGAGCCCCTCGTCGGTGGTGATGTCGCCCGGTCCGATCAGTTTGATGCCCGCCTGCTTCGCGCCGACATCGCCGAAGGCTTTCATGACGGCGATCGCCTGGGTGCCGGCCGGCACGAAGACGAACACCGCGGCGGGATTCGCGTCCTTGGCTTTCTGCATATAGGGCGCGAAGTCCGGGTTCTGCAGCGGAATGCGGACGGAGCCCACGATCTTCCCGCCGCCCTCGGTGAAGCCCTTGGTGAAGGCCTCCTCGGCGTCGGCGCCCGGCGCGTAATCCGACACCGCCGTGTAGGCCGTCTTAATATCGTGCTTTGCCGCCCATTGGCCCAGCGGATAGGAGGAGTGCCAGAGCGTGAACGACACGCGGGCAACATAGGGCGACTTCATCGTGATCGCCGGCGTGGATGCGTTCATGACGATCAGGGGGACCTTGGCCTCGGTCAACATCGGGGCGACCGCCATCGCGTTCGGCGTGTAGACGATGCCGGCCAGGAGCTGCACATGGTCACGCGTGATCAGTTCCTGCGCGAGCCGCTTCGCGACATCGGGCTGAGGGCCGGTATCGTCGCGCTTGATCAGCTCGATCTTTATGCCCGGAGGCAGGTCCTTCTCGTGCAGCTTCATGTAAAGCTGGATGCCGCGATCCATGAGCTCGCCGGGCTCGGCGAAGGGGCCCGAATAGGTGTTGATGATGCCCACTTTGACCGTCTGGGCGGCCGCTCCCGACGCTGACAAAGCTGTTATGGCGATCGCCGCAGCGAGCAGGTTCCGCGTGTTCATGCTTGTCCTCCCTGTTCTGGTGCCGTGAGCCAGTGGCCCCCTGGCGTTGCCGCGATTATGCCGCGAACGCCGGCCCGCTCAAGGGTGGATCGACGAGGGTGTCCATCGCGGCTCTTAAGGGCTCGACCGGAGCAGCTCGATGCGCACGCGCGCGGTGCCATCGGTGGTGAAGTCGAGCTCCGCGGCGGCTCGCTTGGAGAGATCGATGATGCGGCTCAAGTCCGCGGGTCCGCGATCGTTGATTCTGACCTCGACCGAGCGGCGATTTACGAGGCTGGTCACCCGCACCACGGCGCCCAGCGGCAACGTGCGATGTGCCGCGGTCAAAGCCCCCGGGTCGAACGGCTCGCCGCTGGCGGTGCGGCGGCCGGCGTGCGCGTTGCCGTACCATGAGGCGAGGCCGACCTGCGTGAACGAGCTCGCGGGCGGCGACGGCCCGCTCGGGGTGAGTGCGACTGGACGGGGCGGTGCGGCGCAGGCCGCGAGCGCGCACATCATCACGACGGCAAGGCTGACCCCGCGCGCGGCTCGATGGCGTCTGTCCGCTGGCCGGCTGAGGCGCATGGCCGCGCGCCTGTCAGCTCGCGAGTACGCTCATATAGAGCTCGCGGTCGATATTGCCGCCGGACTGGATGACGGCCACTCGCTTGCCGGCCATGCGGTCCTTCTCCTGCAGCAGACCGGCGAGGGCGGCGGCCCCGGCGCCTTCCGCCAGGTTGTGCGTATCCGTGAAGAGGTGGCGCATGGCCGCGCGGATCTCCGCCTCGCTCACGCTGACGATGCGGTCGGCGCCTTTGAGGATCAGCTCGAGAGCGTCGGGATCGGGCACGCGGCAGGCGACGCCGTCGGCAATGGTATCGGCAGAATTCGTGGAGACCGGCTGCTTCGCGGTGAAAGAGAGCGCGTAGGCGGGTGCGTTCGCGGCCACCACGCCCACCACCTTGGTCTTGAGCCCCAGCGCATCGCGCGCCGCCATGGTGCCGCAGATGCCGGAGCCCAGCCCGATCGGCACATAGACGGTGTCGATGTCCGGCACTGCGCGGAAGAGCTCGAGCGCGTAGCTCGCCACCCCCGCGACAAGCCGCCGATCGAAGGACGGCATCGGATGCAGGCCGCGCTCGCGCGCGAGATCGCGGGCGTATTCGTAGGCCGCCTGGAAATCGTGCCCATGCTCGATGAGCTCGGCGCCCTGGGCGCGCATGGCCGCGTTCTTCTCGCGGCTGTTCCCTTGGGGCACGACGATGACGGCGGAAACGCCGACGCGCCGGCAGGCGAAGGCGACGCTCTGGCCGTGATTGCCGCGGGTCGCTGCGATCACGCCCTCGAGCTCGGGCTCGCGGCGCCTGAGTGCGGTCATGTAGACGAGGCCGCCGCGGACCTTGAAGGCGCCGAGCGGCGTGTGGTTCTCGTGCTTGACCCAGACTTCCGCACCCGCGCGCGCCGAGAGCAACGGCCAGCAATGCGCGGGCGTGGGGACCATGACCTCGTGGACGAGGCTGGCGGCGGCCTCGAGCTCGGCAAGCGACAGCATGGGAGTCCTCCCTCGGCGAGGCGACCTCGGCATTTCCGGGTTTTCC
>DATEGF010000284.1:0-10657 GCA_035280245.1 Allostellaceae bacterium | reverse complement strand
ATGCGAGGCCCGCGCAAGCTGAGGCGCGGCGGCGCACTTCTGGCACATTAAGGCTGCCGGGACAAGGGAGGCGCGAGGCTGGCCGCGACCAGCCGGAATCCCCCCAATCTGCTGGAAATGCAGGGATTGTCGCCCTTCTGTAACCCCCGAGTGAATTGACAGGTCGGTGATCTCCGCCTATCTCTCAGGCAATCCGCGCCGGCGGCCGCCTGCGCCAGCCCATTCCTGTCCGAGGTCCTGATGCTAGGCGCTCTCGCCCGGCGACTGTTTGGCTCCGCGAACGACCGCTACATCAAGAGCCTCCAGCCAATCGTCGACGCCATCAACGAGCTCGAGCCCGAGCTCGAGAAACTGTCGGACGAGGCGCTGGCAGAGCGCACGGCGTGGCTCAAGGGCCGGCTCGCGGATGGGCAGGAGCTGGACGACCTCCTGGTCGACGCCTTCGCGACCGTGCGCGAGGCCGCGAAGCGCACCCTGGGCCAGCGCCACTTCGACGTGCAGCTGATGGGCGGCATCGTGCTCCACCGGGGCATGATCTCGGAGATGAAGACCGGCGAAGGCAAGACGCTGGTCGCGACGCTGTCGGTCTACTTGAACGCGCTCGAGGGCAAGGGCGTCCACGTCGTCACCGTGAACGACTACCTCGCCAAGCGTGACTCCGAGTGGATGGGCCAGATCTATCGCTTCCTCGGCCTCAAGGTCGGCTGCATCGTGCACGAGCTCAACGATGCCGAGCGCCGCGAGGCCTATGCCGCGGACGTGACCTACGGCACCAACCACGAGTTCGGCTTCGACTATCTCCGCGACAACATGAAATTCCGGCTGCAGGACATGGTGCAGCGGCCGTTCCAATACGCGATCGTCGACGAGGTGGACTCGATCCTGATCGACGAGGCGCGCACGCCGCTGATCATCTCCGGCCCGACCGAGGACTCCTCCGAGCTCTACCGCCGGGTCGACGCGCTGATCCCGAGCCTGCTGCCGGAGGATTTCGAGAAGGACGAGAAGCAGCGGGCCGTGACCATGACGGAGTCGGGCGTCGAGCGGATCGAGTCGGCGCTGCAGCAGACCGGGCTCCTCACCGCCGGCACGCTCTACGACATCCACAACATCGCGCTGGTCCATCACGTGAACCAGGCGCTGCGCGCGCACAAGCTGTTCTCGCGCGACAAAGACTACATCGTGAAGGACAACAAGGTCGTCATCATCGACGAGTTCACGGGCCGCATGATGGAGGGCAGGCGCTACTCCGAGGGATTGCACCAGGCGCTCGAGGCCAAGGAAGACGTCGAGATCCAGACCGAGAATCAGACGCTCGCCTCCATCACCTACCAGAATTACTTCCGCCTGTTCCCGAAGCTCGCGGGCATGACCGGCACCGCCATGACCGAGGCGACCGAGCTCGGCGAGACCTACCGGCTCGAGGTCATCGAGGTGCCGACCAACATGGCGGTGATGCGCAAGGATTGGGACGACGAAGTCTACCGGACCGAGCGCGAGAAGTTCGACGCCGTGCTCCATCAGGTGCTGGAGTGCCGCGAGCGTCAGCAGCCGGCCCTCGTGGGCACCGCCAGCATCGAGAAATCCGAGCAGCTCTCGGAGCTCTTCAAGAAGCGCAAGATCCCGCATCAGGTGCTGAACGCGCGCTACCACGAGCAAGAGGCCTATATCATCGCGCAGGCGGGCCGGCCCGGTGCGGTGACCATCGCGACCAACATGGCGGGCCGCGGCACCGACATTCAGCTCGGCGGCAATCTCGACATGCGGCTCCGGCAGGAGACCGGCGGGATCGACGACCCCGTCGAGCGCGAGCTCCGCGCCAAGGCGATCAAGAGCGAGATCGAGGCGGCCAAGCAGGTGGTGATCAAGGGGGGCGGACTCTTCGTCATCGGCAGCGAGCGGCACGAGAGCCGCCGGATCGACAACCAGCTGCGCGGCCGGTCGGGCCGCCAGGGCGATCCCGGCGCCTCCAAGTTCTTCGTCTCGCTCGAGGACGACCTCATGCGCATCTTCGGCTCCGAGCGCATGGACTCGATGCTGCAGCGCCTCGGCCTCAAGGAAGGCGAGGCGATCATCCATCCCTGGATCAACAAGGCGCTCGAGAAGGCGCAGCAGAAGGTGGAGGCGCGCAACTACGAGATTCGCAAGCAGCTGCTGAAATACGACGACGTCATGAACGACCAGCGCAAGGTCGTCTACGAGCAGCGAAAGGAGATCATGGCCGCGCCCGATGTCGCGCAGATGGTCGCCGACATGCGGCACGAGGTGGTCGAGGCGCTGGTGATGCGCACGATCCCCGAGAACGCGCTACCGGATCAGTGGGAGGTGAAGGCGCTCCACGAGGAATGCCTGCGGCTCCTCAACTGCGACCTGCCGATCGAGGACTGGGCCAAGGAGGAGGGCATCGCCGACGCCGAGATCCGCGAGCGGATCGAGAAAACGGCGGACGACAAGATGGCCGCCAAGGCCGCGCAATACGGCGTCGACATCATGCGCATGGCCGAGAAGAGCCTGCTCCTGCAGATCCTCGACCAGGCCTGGAAGGATCATCTGCTGACCCTCGACCACTTGAAGCAGGGCATCAATCTCCGCGCCTACGCGCAGCGAGATCCGCTCAACGAGTACAAGCGCGAGGGCTTCGAGCTCTTCGAGAAGATGCTGGCGCAACTCCGCGACACCGTGACTGGTGTGCTCTCCCACGTCGAGCTCCGGGTCCAGCGCGCCGAGGACGTGCCGCAGCCGCGCGAGCCCCAGCGCATGCGCGAGAACCGGGAGGATTCGGTCCTGGCCGAGGCGATGGCAGGCGACGGCGGGGACGGCGACGGCGAGGCAAGGCCCCAGCGGGCACCGGCGTCGAACGGCGGCGGCAATCCCTGGGCGAAGACACCGCGGAACGCACTCTGCCCCTGCGGGTCCGGCAAGAAATACAAGCACTGCCACGGCAGGCTCTAGCTGGCTGCCCCACTTGCGCCCCCTTGGGGGGCGCCTATGTGTCATTACGGCGATTTAACCCGGGTGAAGGTGGGGCGTAATCCGCCGTGGCCTAGTCTTGCCGCTCATACCGGCGGGAAGCGGTCTCGGGGAGCCGCCGCTCATCGGTACGTCAACACTCGGAATTCAAAACGACTGCTTCAGGAAAGAGGAAATCCCATGGTTCATGTGTTCTCGAGGGAGCCGCGCCTCGGGCGGCTTCGCGCTGCGGCGCTCGCCGCCGGGCTGGGCGCCGGCCTGCTCTTTTTGCCTCTGGCCGGAACTCAGGCCCAGGATGCCGGTAGCAATCTCGTGCAGATGCCGAGCTTGTCGCCGCTGGTGAAGAGAGTGTTGCCGGCGGTGGTCAACATCTCCGTCCTTGAGAAGGGAGACGCCGATCAGACGGCCGACGAGAGCGATGGCGGCGACTTCCAGGGTATTCAGCCGGGCTCGCCTTTCGACGAGTTCCTGAAGAAATTCTTCGAGGATCGCGGCCTCAATCCTAAGGCGGTCCCGCAGCCGCACACGCAGCGCATGGCGCTGGGCTCCGGTTTCATCATCGATCCCTCCGGCCTGGTGGTGACCAACAACCACGTCGTGGGCGATGCGCCCTCGAACAAGGTCACGGTGATCTTCCAGGACGACAGCAAGCACGTGGCCAAGATCCTGGGCCGCGACCCCAAGACCGATCTCGCGCTCCTCAAGATCGAGACCACTAAGCCGCTGCCCTATGTCAGCTGGGGCGACAGCGGCCACGAGCAGGTGGGCGACTGGGTCGTGGCGGTCGGCAATCCCTTCGGCCTCGGCGGCACCGTGAGCGCGGGCATCGTCTCGGCCCGCGGCCGCGACATCCATTCGGGGCCCTATGACGACTTCCTCCAGATCGACGCGCCGATCAACCGCGGCAATTCGGGCGGTCCCACGTTCAACCTCAAGGGCGAGGTGATCGGCATCAACACGGCGATCTATTCACCGAATGGCGGCAGCGTCGGGATCGGTTTCGCGATCCCGTCGAACCTGGCCAACTCGGTGATCGCGCAGCTGCGCGAGCACGGCAAGGTGAGCCGCGGCTGGCTCGGCGTGCAGATCCAGGAGGTGTCGCCGGCGATCGCGAGGAACCTGGGCCTGCCCAGCAACCACGGCGCGCTGGTCGCGGACGTGACCAAGGACGGGCCGGCCGAGAAGGCGGGCGTCAAGCAGGGCGACGTGATCGAGAGCTTCGACGGCCAGGAGATCGAAAAGCTGCGCGATCTCACCCGCGTGGTCGCTGAGACGGGGGTCGGAAAGACCGCCACGCTGAAGGTATGGCGAAAGGGCAAGGAGACCACGCTCCAGCCGGTGATCGCCGAGCAGCCGGCCAACATGGACCTCGTGGCGAGCAACAACGGCAACGGGGAGGACCAGCAGCAGGCGACGCCACAGAAAGCGACCGCGCTCGGCCTCAAGCTCTCGCCGCTGACGGCTGATCTGCGCAAGCAGCTCAAGGTGCCGTCGACGGTCAAGGGCGTGGTGGTGTCGCAGATCGCGGACTCGAGCCCGCTCGCCGACGTCGACCTGCAGCCGGGCGACGTGATCGTCTCCGTGAACCAGGAGCCGGTGACGACGCCGAAGGAAGCGGTGGCGAAGCTCAAGGCGGCTCAGTCGAGCCAGGACAAGAGCGTGCTCCTGCAGATCAACCGCCATGGCGTCAATGCTTTCGTTGCTTGGTCGTCCGACCAGTCGGACAACGGGTAACGGGACGACGGGGGCTGCCGGCGACCTCTCGAGGCGGAGGTCGCCGGCGCCGCTCCCGAACCCGCGGGACAAGCACATGAAGATCCTGGTGATCGAGGATGACGACGAAGCCGCGGCTTATCTCGTCAAGGGCCTGAGCGAGAGCGGCCACCAGGTCGATTTGGCGATCAATGGCCGAAGCGGCCTGGAGCGCGCCGAGAAGGGCGAGTTCGACGCCCTCGTCATCGATCGCATGCTGCCGGAGCTCGACGGCCTCTCGATCGTCTCGGAGCTGCGGGCGCACCAGAACGAGACCCCGGTCCTGATCGTGAGCGCGCTCGGCGACGTGGACAACCGCGTCGAGGGTTTGCGCGCCGGCTGCGACGACTATCTATCGAAGCCGTTTGCGTTCGCCGAGCTGCTGGCGCGGCTCGAGGCGCTGCAACGGCGGAGCCATCCCGCGACAGAGACGCGGCTCAAGGTCGCGGACCTCGAGATGGATCTGCTGAAGCGCACGGTATGCCGTGCCGGCCGGACCATCGACGTGCTCCCGCGCGAGTTCCGCCTGCTCGAATATCTGATGCGCAACGCCGGCCACATCGTGACGCGCACCATGCTGCTGGAGAAGGTCTGGGATCATCATTTCGATCCGCAGACCAACGTGATCGACGTGCATGTGAGCCGCTTGCGCCAGAAGATCGACCGCGACTTCTCGCCGCCGCTCCTGCAGACCATCCGCGGCGCGGGCTATAGCCTGAGGGTTCCGGAAACCCTCTGAGCTCCACTTTCAAAGCCCAATCGACTCGCCGCGAACGTCCGGGAAGCGCGGAGAGCGGACACTCGCAGATGCTTCGCGACCGGATCTGACCCCCTTCGGGGCTTCGCAATACGCTTCGCCGACTTCTGCGATTGCGCCGTCGTCGCCCGCATGCGCGCGGAGTGGTTGTCCGCGTCCGGACTCCGGCTTTAGCGACGGCTCAGATATTCGCGGCTGCGAGCGCGCCTGACCACAGAAGCAATCCCACGCCCAGCGGTGCGCTGAGCTGGCGGCCCCAGGACGCGTTCTTCTCGATCGCCATGACGGCACCGAGCGCCAGCATCCATCCGACGCTGCCGGTGCCGACCGCGAACATCAGCAGCATGATCGCCCAGCAGCAGCCCACGCAGAACAGTCCGTGATGGGCCCCGAGCAGCAGGGCCTGCCACTGCGTGCCGCGCCCGCGCCAGTGCTCGATCACGAAGCTCAGCGGTGTCCGGCATTTGTCGAGGCAGTGGTACTTGAGCGTGCTGAACTGAAAGGCGCCGGCCACGGCGAGCACGGCAGCGCCGATCATCCAACCGTTGAAGGTGAGCCATGGGATGCTTGCGACTGTTGCATGCAACGCCTCGTCGAGCCCGTGCACGAGCAGCCCGAACACGCCCCAAGCCAGGAGGTAACCGGCGATGACCAGACACATCAGGCGGCCCCGGTCCGCGCGTCCCGCCGTCAGCCGGGCAAAAATGCTCAGCAGTGGAAACGCCGTCGGCAACATCATGGCGGCCGACATCAGCAGCCAGCCGGCGGTGTAGAGCAGCGCCGGCAGCAGAATGGGTCCTGCGGGCAGGGCGCTGCACAGGGCCGCCGCCAGCCCTGCCTCCGTCCACCGGCCGTGCTCGAGGTAGCGGCCGTAGGGGCTGTGCTCCCAGATCAACAGCGTCAGCCAGGAGAGCGCGACCAAGCCGCCCAGCAGAGGCAGGAAATAGGCGCGACGCCCTTGAGCGATCACGGGTCTCTCGTACCGAGAGCGCGCCCCCGCGTCCGCCGAACGGAGCTCGGCCGACGCGGGACCGCTTCAGGCCTGGAAGGTGAAGACGCTCTGGAGCGCGTTATATCCCTTGATGTCGAGGTCGATGCCGAGTGCCTTGTTCTTGGAGCGATACCTCGGCGACTTGCCCACGAACACGGGAGCGCCGGGCACCGTCGAGAAGATCGTGTCGCTGAGCGTTGTCTGGGCGCCGGTGGAGCCCTGGTAGGGCTCCAGCTCCGCATAGGCGCTGTCGCCGATCTTGATCGTGCCCTTGCCGCCGCGGACGTCGAAGGTGATGGGCGTGCGCTCGACCGAGACCACCTCGCCGATCAGCTTCACGAGATCAGCCACGGGGCCGCCGAGCTTGCCCGTATAGACCTTGAGGAGCGCCTCCTCCTGCTTCGCGCTGGCGTTGTCGCTTACATAAACGGCGGCGCGCCAGTTACCCTTGAGGATGTTGCCGGGCACATGGGCCACGACCGCAATGGTCGTGCCCTTTACGTCGACGCCATCGATGGTGCCCTTGTCAAAATGCCAGGCCACAATCGTATCGCAGGTGCCTCTATCGGGGTCCTCGCCGATCCAACAGGGGCAGAGGACATTGCAATTGCAGACTTCGAGCAGACGTCCTTCAAGCTGATACGCCATGAATGCCTCCCCTTCTGCTTTGATCCGGATTGCACCAGCGTGGCAGGGTACTCTCCTTGGTCTCGTACGGGAAGCGCGCCCATGAGCAAGTGCAGGCGAGAGCGGTCGTGGTCCCTCCGCCGAGGCCACGGCTGCTCGTCCGCGCGGAGTCCGATGTCGAGTAAGCGGCACTTCCCCAACGAGGGCGGCGCATGAGGCGGCCCGCCGGAAGCACGGCAGCGGGAAGCGCAAAGATCTTCTCGATCGCTCTTCTCGCCCTCTGCGAGGTTGCCGCACTGGCGCTCTGGTTTTCTGCATCCGCGGTCGTGCCATCGATCCTGATCGATTATTCGCTGACACCGACGCAAGTGTCGCTGTTCACCAGCGCGGTACAGATCGGGTTTGTCGCCGGCACGCTGGCAAGTGCCGCACTCGGTCTGGCCGACCGGCTCGATCCCAGGCGCTTCTTCATGATCTCGACCTTGGTTGCGGCGGTCGCGAACGCCTCGATCCTCCTTGTCGAACCCGGCGGCGCCTGGGCTTACGTCGGTCGCTTCGTGACGGGCGCCTGCATGGCGGGTGTCTATCCCATCGGCATGAAGTTGGCCGGGAGCTGGGCAACGGACGACCTTGGGATGCTGGTGGCTGTCCTTGTGGGCGCGGTGACGCTTGGCTCCGCATCGCCTCACCTGGTGAACGCCTTCGGCGGCGTCGACTGGCATTTCACCATCGTCGCCTCGTCCGTCATGGCGCTCATCGCCGCCGTGGCGATCAACCTGGTTGGCCTCGGGCCCCAGCACGCGGCGCCTCGTGCCTTCGCACTGCATGATCTGGCGCTGGCCTTCCGCATCCCCGCGCTGCGTTTGGCGAACTTCGGCTATCTCGGTCATATGTGGGAGCTCTACGCCATGTGGACCTGGATCGCCGTGTTCCTGGCCGCGAGCTTCGCGTTCAACGCCGCGGGATACGATCCGGATTTTCTGGCAAGGTCAGGAACGTTCGTCGTCATGGGGCTGGGCGGATTGCTTGGCTGCGTTGCCGGAGGATGGCTGGCGGACCGCTTCGGTCGCACCGCGTTGACGATGGGCGCGATGGCAGCCAGCGGGACTTGCGCGCTTGTTGTGGGTTTCCTGTTTGGCGCGCATCCATTGCTGCTCGGCGCCGTCTGCGTGATCTGGGGCGTCACCGTGGTCGCGGATTCTGCTCAGTTCTCAGCAAGCGTGGCCGAGCTATCCCCGCCCGAGCTGATCGGCACGATGTTGACGGTTCAGACCTGTGCCGGATTCACCCTCACGCTCATCACGATTCACCTCATGCCCGTCCTCGTTGCACTCGTGGGTTGGCACTTTGCCTTCGCGCCTCTGGCCCTTGGCCCTTTCTTCGGTGTGTGGGCGATGGGCCGCCTTCGCGCCCATCCCGAATCGACGCGTCTCGCTCGTGGCCGACGATGACCTTCGCAATCAGCGGTCTCCCATCGCCGCGCCATCGATTCATGCTGCGCTCGAGTTGGTCGTGAATGGCCGCTGTTGGCACCGAGCGGCGGGAACCCGAAGGGCGAGATCCGACGTCACCGCTCAGAGCGTGCGCGCGCCCATCGCCAGGAATTTCTCGCGCCGCTGCTCCCTGAGCTTTCCGCCCTCGAGGCCGAGCAGCGGCCGGAGCGCCGCCTCCATGCTGGCGCCCAGTGCGGTGATCGCGCTTCCGGGGTCGCGGTGGGCGCCGCCGAGCGGCTCCGGCACGACCTCGTCGACGACCCCGAGCCGCTGCAGGTCCTGCGCGGTGAGCTTGAGCGCGTCCGCTGCGTCCTGAGCCTTTTCGGCGCTCCGCCACAGGATCGAAGCGCAGCCCTCCGGCGAGATCACGGAATAGACCGCGTGCTCGAGCATGAGCACGCGGTTCCCGGCAGCGAGCGCGATCGCGCCACCCGAGCCGCCTTCGCCGATGACGGCAGCGACCAGCGGCACCTCGATCGAGAGGCAGGTCTCGATCGAGCGCGCGATCGCCTCGGCCTGGCCGCGCGCCTCGGCGTCGATCCCGGGATAGGCGCCGGCGGTGTCGACGAAGGTCAGCACCGGAATGTGAAAGCGCGCGGCGAGCTCCATCAGGCGCTTCGCCTTTCGATAGCCCTCGGGCCGCGCCATGCCGAAATTATGTTTGACCCGCGATTCCGTGTCGGCACCCTTCTCCTGGCCCATCACCACGGCCGAGAGGCCGCGGAAGCGGCCGATGCCGCCGACGATCGCGCGGTCCTCGCTGAAAGCGCGGTCGCCCGCCAGCGGGGTGAAATCCGTGATCAGCTGCTTGATGAAATCCGAGGCATGCGGCCGCTCGGGATGCCGCGCCACCTGCACCTTCTGCCACGGCGTCAGCTTGGCGTAGGTCTGGCGCAGCTGGCGATCGACCTTCGCCTCCAGCCGCGTCACCTCTTCCGCGATGTTGAGATCGGAGCCGTTCGTGAGATGACGGAGCTCCTCGATCTTTCCCTCGAGCTCCGCGATCGGCTTCTCGAAATCGAGAAAATGCCGCATGGCGGCCGATCCCTAGCACAGGGCCATGGGGGATACCAGCCCGCGAGGACGGCGCTCCAGGGTCAAAACCAACAAAGCTGACGCGGCACGCGTGGAGTGGCGCTTGCGATTAAGCCTTGCCACTGCTTCGGAGCATCCGGCTCATCTGACAGCCTGCAACCACCTCGAAAACGCATCGATCGCCCTGTCGCGTGAATGCGCGGCCGCGTGAACGAGGTAGAAGCGGTACCCCGGCAGCCTAATGTCAAAGGCCTTGACGAGGATGCCCTTCGCAAGCTCGTGCGCCACGAGCACGTCACTGCAAATGCCGATGCCTTGGCCAGCGATCACCGCCTCGATGGCATGGAGCTCCTCTCTGAAGCTCAAGTGATCCATCTCGTTGAATTGCGGCACATCGCGCCACTTGGAACGCGCGGCCACCAGCCATCGCTGCCATGTGGGAGCTTCGGCGTCCGTAGGAAGCCAATCGCAATGAATCAGGGTATGACCCCGCAGGTCCGCCGCGCGCTGGAGACCCCCATGGGCTGACCGCAATTCAGGAATACAAACCGGCCAAAATGTGTCCCTCAGGAACTCCGTGGCGCTCCCGTCCGCCGGTTGGGTGTGCGCATAGCGAATGGCCACGTCGGCGTCGCCAGCGGATAGGTCCAGGACTTCGTCGGTGCCGACCACGTCGAGCGGGATGTCCGGTCGCTCCTTTCTCCAGTGAGGCAGTCTCGGCACGAGCCAGCGGTGGGCAAAGGCGTTCGTCGTCGTCACGCGAAGCGGGTGCTTCGCGCCCTCACGCCTTACCCGAGCTATCGCCGCGGCGAACGCCTCGAGGCCATCTCGAATTCCGGGAAACAGGCGTGCCCCCGCCTCCGTCAGCGCCAGCGGGCGTGGGCGGCGACGGAAGAGCCGCCGGCCGCAAAAGCGCTCAAGCAGCCGGATTTGATGACTGATCGCCGTGGGCGTGACGCCGAGCTCGGCCGCGGCATTCTTGAAGCTCATGTGCCGAGCGGCTGCTTCAAAGGCACGCAATTCAATCAGCGG
>DATEGF010000283.1:0-10161 GCA_035280245.1 Allostellaceae bacterium | reverse complement strand
TCGGAGAGTCGCTCGCTGCCGGGGTCTCGCGGCGCGGCGATGCGCTCGACCGCCGCCCGGTCGTGGGCGGTCCGGCGGCCCCAGAGCAGCGCCTGCTTGTTGAGCTCGACCGCGACGCCGTTGAGCTCGATCGCCTGCTCGATCGCCTCGAGCGAGAGTGGGACCCAGCCTTTCTGAAGAGCGAAGCCCAGGAGGAACAGATTGGCGCCGATGGAATCGCCGAGCAGCCGCTCGGCAATTCCGGTCGCGTCGATGAAGTCGGCATTGGCTTCGCCGGCGAGATCGCGGATGTCGGTCGCCAGCCGGTCGCCTGGGAAGGCGAAATCAGGATTCCGGGTGAACTCGCCGGTGATGATTTCGTGGCGGTTCACCACCGCGCGGGTCTCGCCCTTGCGGAGCCGCGAGAGGGACTCGAAGCCGCCGGCGACGGCGATGTCACAGCCCAGCAGCAGGTCCGCGCCGCCGGCGGAGAGCCGCGTCGCATGGAGGTCCTTGGTGGTGGGCGCGAGGCGCACGTGGCTGGTGACCGAGCCACCCTTCTGCGCGAGGCCGGTCATGTCGAGCACGCTGACGCCGCGTCCCTCGAGGTGCGCGGCCATGCCCAGCAGCGCGCCGATGGTGACGACGCCGGTGCCGCCGACGCCCGTCACGAGGATGCCGTAGGGTCGCGCGAGCGCTGGAATTTCCGGATCCGGGAGCACGGGGAAGATAGTCCCCGCGCCCCGCGGCGCTGCCTTCTTGAGGCTGCCGCCATGCACGGTCACGAAGCTCGGGCAGAAGCCCTTGAGGCAGGAGAAATCCTTGTTGCAGCTGGACTGGTCGATCGCGCGCTTGCGGCCGAACTCGGTCTCGATCGGTATGACGGAAAGACAATTCGATTGGGTCGAGCAATCGCCGCAGCCCTCGCAGACATCCTCATTGATGAAGACGCGCTTCGGCGGATCCGGATAGCGGTTCCGCTTGCGCCGGCGGCGCTTCTCGGCGGCGCAGGTCTGGTCATAGATCAGCACACTGACGCCGCGGAACTCCCGGAGCTCGCGCTGGATCGGATCGAGGGCGTCGCGATGGGAGACCGTAACACGGGCGGAGAGCCCCGCGGGCCCCGCGTATTTCTCCGGCTCGTCGGAAACCACGACGATGCGCTCGACCCCTTCGGCCGCCATCTGCTGCGTGAGCCGGGCCACGGTGAGCGGACCGTCAACGGGCTGGCCGCCGGTCATGGCGACGGCATCGTTGAACAGGATTTTGTAGGTGATGTTGACCTTGGCCGCGATCGCCGCCCGGATCGCGAGGATGCCGGAGTGGTAGTAGGTGCCGTCGCCGAGATTGGCGAAGATGTGCGGCGTCTCGGTGAAGGCCGCCTGACCGATCCACGGCACGCCTTCGCCGCCCATCTGGGTGAAGGTATCGGTGCGGCGGTCCATCCAGGTCGCCATGTAGTGGCAGCCGATGCCGGCGACCGCGCGGCTGCCCTCCGGCACCTTGGTCGAGGTGTTGTGGGGGCAGCCCGAGCAGAAGAAGGGCGTGCGCGAGATCGCGGGTTTGTGCGCTGCGGCCGCGCGCTCCTCCGCGGTGAGGAACGCGAGGCGCTCGGTGATGCGCGGCTCGGCGGCGCCGAAGCGCTCAAGGCGACCCGCGATCGCGCGCGCGATCTCGGTCACCGTGAGCTCCGTGGTCTCGCGCAGCAGGGGCGCGCCACGCTCGTCGGTCTTGCCGATGATGATCGGCCGACGGTCCGCAGGAAGATTGTAGAGCGCGGACTTCGCCTGCTCCTCGATCACCGGTCGTTTCTCCTCGACGACCAGGATCTCGTCGAGCCCGTCGGCGAACCGGCGCAGGCCCTCGGGCTCGAGCGGCCAGGAGAGCGCGACCTTGTAGAGGCGGATCCCGAGCCGGCGCGCATCCGCTTCGGAAATGCCCAGCTCGTCGAAAGCCTGGCGCACGTCGAGATAGGACTTGCCGGTCGTGACGATCCCGAGCCGGGCCTGGGGTGCGTCGAGCACGATCCGATCGAGGCGATTGGCGCGCGCGAAGGCCTGCACGGCCGGCAGCTTCCAGAGTCGGAGCCGCGCCTCCTGCTCGAGCGGTGGATCGGGCCAGCGGATGTTAAGACCGCCCGGCGGCAGCTCGAAATCCGCAGGCGTCACGATCTCGACGCTATGGGGATCGGCGAAAACCGATGCCGAGCTGTCCATGGTGTCGGCGATCGACTTGAGGCCGACCCAACACCCGGAATATCTCGAGAGCGCCCAGCCGTAGAGGCCGAGGTCCAGGATGTCCTGCACGCCCGCGGGATTGAGTACGGGTATCGAGGCGTCGATCAGCGCGTACTCGGACTGGTGCGGCAAGGTCGAGGACTTGCAGGCGTGATCGTCGCCCGCGAGCAGGAGCACGCCACCCAGCCGGGCCGTGCCGGCGGCATTCGCATGCTTGAACACGTCGCCGCTGCGGTCGACGCCGGGGCCCTTGCCGTACCACATGGCGAAGACGCCATCGTGCTTGGAGCCCGGGAAGAGCCCGACCTGCTGGCTGCCCCATACGGCCGTTGCCGCAAGGTCCTCGTTGAGACCGGGCTGGAATTTCAGATGATGGCGGTCGAGGAACTCGCGGGCGTGCCAGAGCGCCTGGTCGAAGCCGGCGAGCGGCGAGCCGCGGTAACCGGAGATGAAACCCGCCGTATTGAGCCCGGCCCGCTCATCGCGGCGCCGCTGCATCAGGGCAAGCCGCACCAGGGCCTGAACGCCGGAGAGGTAGATCCGGCCGGAATCGAGCGCGTATTTGTCGTCGAGCTTGACCGCGGCGAGCGCCATGTCCCGTCTCCCAGATAACGAGCGCGCCTCCTCTTAGAAGAAACAGGTAATGCGCTCTGACCTTTCCAGAAAGCGGCAATCGCGAGCCCGAATCACTTCGCAAAGAACGTGCGTGCGCCCTCCCGCCGCGATGAAAAAATGTCTCGCGCGACCGTCTCCACGCATTTTTCTCACCCGGCTATTGCGCCGCAGCAGAGCCAGGAGTTCGCGACTCAGCGGCTCGGCCGGGGACAAGCGCCGACATTGCTGTCGGGCGGCTCGCGGACTAGGCTGCGCGCCCATACCGAGACCGGAGGACAACGCCCGTGCTGCCTGCTCCCAAAGTCGACCGAGTCCCGCCGAACCGCGTGGTCATCGACGCGCTCCGCCAGACCTTCGGCGAGCGGTTCTCCACCTCCGCGTCGGTCCTACAGCAGCACGGCAAGGACGAGTCCTTCCACGTGCCGGTACCGCCCGACGGCGTGGTGTTCGTGCAGTCGACCGAGGAGGTGGCGGAGATCGTCAAGCTCTGCGCCGCGCACAAGGTGCCGGTAGTGCCGTTCGGCACCGGCACCTCGCTCGAGGGCCACGTGGCGGCGCTGCGCGGCGGCATCTGCGTCGACCTCTCACAGATGAACAAGGTGCTGCGAGTCAGCGTTGAGGACCTCGACGTCACCGTGCAAGCCGGAGTCACCCGCAAGCAGCTCAACGAGTATCTCCGCGACACCGGTCTCTTCTTCCCGATCGACCCCGGCGCCAACGCCTCGCTCGGCGGCATGACCGCGACCCGCGCCTCCGGCACCAACGCAGTGCGCTACGGCACGATGCGCGAGAACGTGCTCTCGCTCACGGTTGTGCTCGCGGACGGACGGATCATCCGCACCGCGCGGCGCGCGCGCAAATCGGCGGCGGGCTACGACCTGACGCGGCTCTTCGTGGGCTCGGAAGGCACGCTCGGCGTCATCACGGAGATCACGCTCCGGCTCTATGGCATCCCCGAGCAGATCTCCGCCGCGGCCTGCGCCTTCCCGACCATCGAGGGTGCGGTCAACGCGACCGTGATGACAATCCAGGCCGGCATTCCCGTGGCGCGCGTTGAGCTCCTGGACGCGCTGCAGATCGACGCCATCAACAAGTATTCCAAGCTCGATTACACGGTGGCGCCGACGCTGCTCTTCGAGTTCCACGGCACCAAGGCCGGGGTCGAGGAGCAGATCCAGATGGTGAAGGAGTTCGCCATGGATCAGGGCGGCACGGAGTTCCGCTTCGCCTCGTCCATGGAGGAGCGGAACAAGATCTGGCAGGCGCGGCACGACGGCTTTTATGCGGTGAAGGCGCTCAAGCCGAACGGCCAGGGCCTCGCGACCGACGTCTGCGTGCCGATCTCGCGCCTTGCCGAATGCATCTCGGAGACCGCGAAGGACCTCGAGAAGGCCTCGGTGATCGGCGCCATCGTCGGCCACGTGGGCGACGGCAACTTCCACATCGGCTTCATCTTCGACCCAAACAATCCCACGGAGGCCGAGGAGATCGAGGGCATCAACGAGCGGATGGTGCACCGCGCGCTCGCCATGGACGGCACCTGCACCGGCGAGCACGGCGTCGGCTACGGCAAGATGGATTTCCTGATCGCCGAGCACGGCGAGGCCGTCAGCGTCATGCGCCTCATCAAGAAGGCGCTCGACCCCGACAACCTAATGAACCCCGGCAAGATCGTCCGGGTGTAACGAGACTTACTGCGCGGCGACGGGCGAGGATATGGGAACCGGCCCTGAGGGCGTGAGGCTTAGAGGCACGAAGGCGTGATTGTAGGCGCCAGACCGCGCTTCTTCATTGCGGCGGTCCGCGCGCGTGTTGCTTGAGCCTCCAGACGTGAAACTTCCGTTACTACTCGAATCCCGATGTGCCTCCGGATCGAGCCGATCCGTCAGAGTCTCCGGGGCTGGCTCCGTCGCTGTCACTTCGCCGGCAGGTGCCGCCGCACGAGGTTGTATTCATGCCAGATTAGGAACATGACAACGATGTCGAGCACGGTCAGTGCGATCAGCCCGGCTCCGTGAGTGTAGGAGAAGCGATAGAGCTGGTAGACGATGAAGAGGCCGAACACGACCAAGGATGCCGGATAGGACCAATATTTGCCCTTGAGCAATCCGACCACCAGCAGCAATTTCACCACGCCGTGGCTCAGCAGATAGAGGGCGTAGAAGCGCTTGCTTGCGACAGAAAAATTCTCTGCCCAGCCGAGCAAATGAGTCGCCAGGATATCGTTGGGATCCTCGATCAGCTCCTCCTGAGTGAAGCGATCAACGAGCTTGGCGATCGCGCTAGTGCTGATGAGGGCAAGAGCAAGGCCGCCCGCGCATTCGATCACGGCGTGCGCGCCCTTGAGGAGGATGCTTAGCAGGAAAACCTGATGGATACGACGTTCGTTCATCTCCGTGTCCCCATCGGCACAACAAGCGAGGAGTGAAGCACTTCCATGGACCAAGCTGTCACCCGGTGGGTCAACACGCTCGCCGGGAATAGTTCCCTGTTGGACGCGAGCATCATAGCAGTAACCCGGTTCGGCATTCCTCTCCTTGTGCTGGCCGTGATGCTGCAATGGTGGAGCCGAATTGAGCGCACCTACGTTAGGCACACATGCGTGGCGGCAGGGGTCTCCTTTCTGCTCGGGCTCGGCCTCAACCAACTCATCCTGATGTTCGTGCATCGCATCCGACCTTACGACGCCGGCGTAAGTCATCTGATCGTCGACCCGAGCAATGACTGGTCCTTCCCTTCCGACCACGCGACGGCGGCATTCGCCATCGCGACCACGTTCCTGCTCTATCGATTAGGTCGGCGCGGGCTCGCTTTTCTGATCGCTGCGTTCCTGGTGTCCGCGTCGCGCATCTATGTCGGGATGCACTACGCGAGCGATGTGCTCGGGGGAGCCGTCACGGGCACGTTCGCCGCCGCTGCCGTCCGCGCGCTCTATTGGGAAGGCACGGCCGCCGACCGGTTCATCACCAGGCTCTTATAGTGGCAGCACGAAGCCGTTGCCGCGGACGCCACGCCGGAGAGAGGGTCGGAGTGGGAATGCGTGCCGTTACTGCGCCGCCACCGCAAGTCCCGCCGGGCAGGCGACGCCCGTGCCGCCGAGGCCGCAATAGCCCATTGGGTTCTTGGCCAGGTATTGCTGGTGGTAGTCCTCGGCGTAATAGAACTCCGGCGCGGGCTTGATTTCCGTGGTGATGGCACCGTAGCCGCGGGCTGATAGCGCACTCTGGTAGGCCTCGCGCGAGGCCCCCGCGGCGCGGCGCTGCTCGTCCGAGGTGGTGTAGATCGCCGAGCGATATTGGGTCCCGACGTCGTTGCCTTGGCGCATGCCTTGGGTGGGGTCGTGGCTCTCCCAGAACACCTTCAGGAGCTGCTCGTACGAGAGTTCCTTGGGGTCGAACACCACCAGCACGACCTCTGCATGGCCGGTGCGGCCACTGCAGACCTCCTCGTAGGTCGGGTTGGGTGTATAGCCGCCGGCGTAGCCCACGGCGGTCGTGTAGACGCCCAGAGTCTGCCAGAACTTCCGCTCGGCGCCCCAGAAGCAGCCGAGGCCGAACACCGCCTGCTCCAAGCCAGCGGGGAAGGGCGGCTTCAGGGGCGACCCGTTGACCTCGTGCGAGGCCGGAACCGGCATCGCGGCGCGGCGGCCCGGCAAGGCTTGCTCGGGGCTGGGCATGGCGGCTTTCTTCGGCGTCATCCACATCGGCGGGACTCCTCGCTGGAGGCGTGGTTTGCGCCCATTACATAGGAACGATCCCGCCCCGTCGATAGGGCCGGTCTCACGAGTGTGAGCCGCGCCGGCTCAGGCGAAGGCCGGGGGCGGCGTGAAGCTGTAGTACTCGCGCTCCAGGAATCGCGCGAACTCGATGCAGGTGCGGTCGCCGTATTGCGGGCCGACGATCTGCACGCCCACGGGCAAGCCGGATTTGGTGAGTCCGATCGGCGCTACGGTGGAGGGCAGGTAGCTGAGACAGGGATAGCCCGCCCAGAACAGCTGATCGGTGGAGGGGACGCGCTTGCCGTTGACCGCGATTGTGCGCTGGTACCGCTCGCCGACATGGTCGTGGGGGCAGGCGGCGGACGCGGCGGCCGGGCACAACAAGAGATCGTACTCCCCGAAGAACGCTGCCCAGGCGAGGCGCATGCGGTGGCGCTGCTCGTTGGCAGCGAGCCAGTCGCGATGCGCCATCGTGTTTGCCCGCGTCATCTGCGCGAAGTAGCTGTGGTCGCTGGCTTCGAGGGTGCGCGCGATCTCCTGGTTCTTGGCGAAGGCCGTATCGGATTGCCGGCCGGAGGTGGCCGCGCGCAAGAGCGCCACGTAGATCCGCTGACAGTGCGTGGTGTCGATGTCTGGCCGCGCGCGGTCGCTCACCTTGACCTTCTTCTTGGCGAGGAAGTCGCCGAGCGCCTGGAGCAGGTCCTGCACCGGCTGGTCGACCTCCGAGTTGGGGTCGTTCAGCATGAGCCCGACCTTGAATTGCCGCAGGCTCTTCTGCTTCGGCGCGGGCAAAACCAGGCGATAGCCAGCGGCGTCGATGGGGTCGGGACCCGCCATAACCGCGAGCGCCGTCCCGAGATCATCGGCGCTGCGCGCGAGCGGCCCGATCACGGAGATATCGCTGGTCGCGACGCGGCCAGGAAGAGCATGGCCGTTCGGCGGGCAGATGCCGTAGGTGGGCTTGTGTCCGTAAACGCCGCAGTAATGCGCGGGATTGCGGATCGAGGCGCCGATGTCGCTGCCGGCCTCGATGCCCGTGAGGCCCGCGGCGAGCGCCGCCGCGGAGCCACCGGAGGATCCGCCCGGCGAGAGTGCCGCATCCCAGGGGTTGTTGGTAGTGCCGTAGATCTCGTTGTAGCTCTGCCAATCCGCGAGCATCAGGGGCACATTGGATTTGCCGAAGAGCGTGACGCCGGCGGCGAGGAGCCGGTCGACCGCGAGGGCGTTCGCCTGCGGCATGTTCTCGCGCAGCTCCGGCACGCCCCATGTCGTGGGCATGCCCACGACGTCGTAGGACTCCTTGATGGTCATGGGCACGCCGTGAAGCGGACCCCAGACAGCACCCTTGGCGAGCGCGCGGTCGGCGGCGCGGGCGCGCTGACGCGCGGCCGGCAGGTCGGTCGCGATGATGGCATTGAGCGCGGGATTGTGCTGCTCCACGCGCTTCAGGTAATGCTCCAGCAGCTCGAGGCAGCCGATCTTGCGCCGCTTCACCGCGTTCGCAAGCCGCTTCGCCGACCAGAAATGCGTGTCGACCATGGTCCTCCCCCCGATTCTAAAGCCACCTTGTCGCGACAAGGCGGCATTGTGACAAGCACGTTAGCCGCTGGTTGCGTGCCGACATATCTCGATTAGCAGAGATCAGCCATGCCCCTGAAATCTACGAATTTGGATCGCCGTATCGCCTTGCGCCGAGGCGATATCACGGCGCTGACCGTCGACGCCATCGTCAATGCCGCGAACTCGAGCCTCCTCGGTGGAGGCGGGGTCGATGGCGCCATCCACGATGCCGCTGGGCCTGAGCTGTTGGCGGAATGCCGAACCTTGCGCGGTTGCCCGACGGGCGAGGCTCGGATCACTGGCGGCTATCGCCTGCGCGCTCGCCATGTCATCCACGCGGTGGGCCCGGTCTGGCGCGGCGGCGGCGCGGACGAAGATGCGCTTCTCGCATCGTGCTACCGAAATGCTCTGCGCCTGGCGGTCGAGCACGAGCTTCGCAGCATTGCCTTCCCCGCGATTTCCACTGGAGTTTATCGATTTCCGGCGGACCGCGCGGCGCAGATCGCAACCCAGGAGGTGACCGGTTTCCTGGCACACGACGCGCGACTGGAGCGCGTCATCTTCTGCTGCTTCGATGCCAGTACGATGGCGCACTATCGCCGCGCGCTCGGACTGGCCTGAGGTCGAGAGCGGCTACTCCAGTTTCTTCTCGTCGAGCTCCCGCCGCGCCTTTTCCTGCTCGTGCTTGGCCTTGACCCGGTCGCCCTTGCTTCGGCCGTGCTCGATGCGGTTCTCTCTCGCGCACCGCTCGGTCGCGGCGCGGTCGCGCCGCTTGCGAATCTGGCTCAGGTTAACGACGTCGCCCATGCTGCGTCTGCTTCGCGAAGGTGTTGCACTACGAGTGTCATGATACTCTATCCGTGGGGCCGCTGCGTAGTGCCTGCGCGGGGGTGAGCGGTTCCGGAGCTCGTCAATAGTCGGGGAGTGGGCGTGCGCAAAACCGCGATTGGCCTCGCGATCCTGCTGTTCATGGCGCTGGCGGGAGTCCTGTTGGCGCCGCAGTTCGTCGATCTCGAGCGCTATCGGCCGCAGATCGCGGAGCGCATCTCCAATTGGTCCGGCCGGCCGGTGACGCTCGGCGGCCCGATCAGCCTGTCCTTGCTCCCGAGCCCGCACCTCAGCGTGCAGGATTTGATCATCGCCAATGTGCCCAGCGCGCGGACGCCGGAGATGGTCCGCGTACGCCGCGTCGACGCCGCCGTGTCGTTCCTGCCGCTGCTCGCTGGGCGCATCGAAGTGACGAGTGCTCGCCTGGTGCAGCCGATGTTCTCGCTCGAGCGGCTCGCGGATGGCACGGACAATTGGGCGTTCGGCAAGGTGACCGTGGCGGCACCCGTTGGCGGAATCGGCGCGGGCGGAGGCCCGCCGCCACTGCCAGGTACCCCTCGCGCCGAGGGGCTCAAGGTCGGCGGCCTCACCATCAAGGTCGCGAGCCTCAGCATCGAAGACGGTACCGTCTCCTATCGCAGCGGAGACAAGATCGGGACCGCAGAACACATTTCCCTGGGGATCACCGGCGATGCCGTCTCAGCGCCGCTTCGTGCCGAAGGAACCTTGACGCTGCTCGGCACGACGCTTGCGGTCGGCGTCGATGTCGGGCGCGTCGGACGCGCGGAGCTGCCGGTGTCGCTCACGGTCGCCTCCGAGTCATTGGGCTCGGCCGAGTTCGCGGGCACGCTGCAGCTGCGGGCGGCTCAGCCCGAGGCCAAGGGCAAGCTCACTCTCAAGAGCGCGAACCCGGCGGCGCTGGCGGCACTCGCCGGCATGGAGACACTGCCGCCCGTGCTGGCCAAGGCGACTCGCGTCACCGGTGATCTCGATGCGACGAACGGCGCGATCGTGCTCGACCACGCGGCGATCGAGGTCGGCGACATCAAGGCCGACGGATCGCTGCGCGCGACCCTCGGTCCCGCCACTGCCATCGGGGCGAAGCTGACTCTCAATGCCCTCGATGTCGACGGGATCCTTGCGGAGCGCGCTGCGACCGCGCCAAGCGGGGCCGGCAAGGGGCCGGCGCAGCAGGGGTCGGCGTCGCCGGCGAGCGGCGAGCGG
>DATEGF010000282.1:0-10806 GCA_035280245.1 Allostellaceae bacterium | reverse complement strand
GCGCTTCCGGCGGCAGGGCAGGGACGGCCTTCGGGTAGAAGATGGCGATGATCAGCACGTACCCGGCGTACAGCGCGGTCAGCACCAGGCCGGGGATGATGGCGCCGGCGTACATGTCGCCTACCGAGCGCCCGAGCTGGTCGGCGAGCACGATGAGGACCAGGCTGGGAGGAATGATCTGCGCCAGCGTGCCCGAGGCTGCGATGACGCCGCTCGCCAGCCGCCGGTCGTAGCCGTAACGCAGCATGATCGGCAGCGAGATCAGGCCCATCGAGATGACGGAAGCCGCCACCACCCCCGTCGTCGCGGCCAGCAGCGCGCCCACGAAGATCACGGCATAGGCGAGGCCGCCGCGCAGCGGCCCGAAGAGCTGCCCGATGGTGTCGAGCAGATCCTCCGCCATGCCGCTGCGCTCGAGGATCAGGCCCATGAAGGTGAAGAACGGAATCGCGAGCAGCGTGTCGTTGCTCATGATGCCGATCACGCGCTGCGGCAGCGCCTGGATGAGGTCGAAATTGAGCAGCCCGAGCTCGATGCCGATGAACCCGAAGCTCAGGCCGACGGCACCCAGCGAGAACGCCACCGGATAGCCGATCAGCAGACCCACGACGAGCGCCGCGAACATGAGCGGCGCCAGGTTGGCGGCGAGGAAATGGGCCATGGCTTCGGGGCCGCTCGGCTACTTCGCGTGCGATTCTTCGCCGTGCGCGTGCACCGTGGTGGAGGGATCGGGCGCCAAGCCCCTGAGGTAGCCGATCCGCTTGATCACCTCCGATATGCCCTGGAGCGCCAGCAGAAAGAAGCCGACGGGAAGGATGAGCTTGAACGGCCATTTGAGGAGGCCGCCTGCGTTGCTGGAGATCTCGTGCCGCTGGAAGGAGTCGACGAACACCGGCCAGGACAGCACCATGATGATCAAGGTCATCGGGAGCAGAAAGAAGAGGCCGCCGAGGATGTCGATCCAGATGCGCACCGGCTTCGGGAAGCGGTTGTTGATGATGTCGATCCGGATGTGCTGGTTGTACCTGAGCGTGTAACCGGCACCCAGGATGAAAACCGCGGAGAACAGATACCATTGCAGCTCGAGCCAGGCGTTCGAGCTGGTATCGAAGGTGTATCGGATCGTGGCATTGCCCGAGCTCACGAGTACCGCGCCGAGCACGAGCCAGTAGATCAACCTGCCGACGCGCTCGTTGAGCCCATCGATCAGGCCGCTCAATCGCAGCAAAATACCCAAGGCGCTCTCCCTGCGTGTAATTCTTTGTTGTATTAATCCCTAACGCGACTCGAGGCTAATATCTCAGAATTCGCGGGTTGAGCAACAAGAGATCGCGATCGGCGACGTTAACCCGAGCGCGCTGGTCTTGCCATTTCTCGACCCCTCCGGCAGCATTTCCACGGAGTTGCCGCGCGCGCATCGCCGAAGATCCAAGAAGGAAGGGGAGACAATTGGACGCGCCCGCCTCGGTCGAGATCGCCAAGCAAACCTTGATGGCCGGCGGGCTGATCCTGGCCATCGGCACCCTTACCGGTCTCCTGGCGCAAAGGATCAGGGTTCCCGACGTCGCGGTGTTCTTGATCGTCGGCATGCTGATCGGGCCCCAGGCGTTGGGCCTGATCGACATCAAGGCGGACTCGGCGCTCAACCAGATCGTGCTCCTGTTCGGCGCCAGCTACGTGTTGTTCGACGGCGGCGCGGCGCTGCGGCTGAGCGTCCTCAAGCAGGTCTGGATCACCATCGTCGTGCTGGCGACGGTCGGCGTCTTGATCACAGCGGCGATTACCGGGGTTGCCGCCTATCTCGTGCTCGGCGTTCCCGCGATGACGGCCCTGCTGCTGGGCTCGGCGATCGCCGCTACCGACCCGGCGACGCTGGTCCCGATATTCCGGCAGGTCAAGATCCGCGACCGCGTGGCGCAGGCGGTGATGAGCGAGTCCGCCTTCAACGACGCCACCGGCGCCATCCTGACCTTCGCCGTGCTGGCCGTCGCCATGGGAAACCGCGAATTCTCCTTGGCGTGGTCCCTCGTCGATCTCCTCAAGGAGGCGGTCCTCGGCATCGCCTCGGGCCTCCTGCTCGGATACTTCGCTGCCCTGCTGATCGCTCATGAGCGCTGGGCATTCCTCATGGAATACGCGCCGGTCGTGACCCTGGTCGCGGTGATCGGCGCCTACTTCGTGGCCGACGGCCTGCACTCCAGCGGGTTCATGGCGGTGTTCGTGTTCGGCATCGTGCTCGGGAACAAGGATGCCTTCGGCTTCAAGATGGACGAGCGCGAGCAGCTGCAGCTCGACGACTATGTGATGACGACGGCGTTCATCATGCGCCTGTTCATATTTCTTCTGCTCGGCTCCCAGGTCGACTTCGGGCTCATGAATCAGTACCTGGTGGGCGGTATCGTCGTCACCACGGTCTTCATGCTGATCGCGCGGCCTGTGACCGTGTTCCTCTGCGCGCTGCCCGACCGGCGGGCGCGCTGGAGCCTCAGCGAGATCGTCTTCATGTGCTGGACCCGCGAGACCGGCGTCATCCCGGCGGCGCTGGCGGGCCTGCTGCTCGGCATGAATGCGCCGGGCGCGCGCGTGATCGCGTCCGTCACCTTCATCGCGATCCTCATGACGATCCTGATCCAGGCTCCCACGACGAAGTGGCTCGGGAGCCGGCTCGGCCTGTTGCAGGAAGACGGTCGGCCCTGATCGGCGGCGGCTCAGTTGAGGCGCTGCGGCAGCTCCGCGATCGCCTGATCGACCAGAGCCTGGCCCTGGCCATCACCCAGGCGCTCCGCGATCACGTGGCGCGCCGCGCCGATCGCGATCTCAACGGCGGCATTGCGCACCTCGGCGAGCGCCTTCGCTTCGGCGAGGGCGATCTTCTCGGCCGCGAGCCGCTGGCGGCGGTCGATGGTGGCCTCCAGGTCGCGCTTGGCGCGTTCGGCGAAGCGCGCCGCCTCCTCGCGGGCGTGCGCCACGATTGCCTCGGCTTCCTGCAGCGCGTCGCGCTGCTTGCGCTGGAACTCGCCCAGCGTCTTTTGCGCGTCGTCCTTGAGTTTCTGAGCCTCGTCGAGATCGGCCTTGATCTTGGCTGCGCGCTCGTCGAGCAGGCTCGACAGCGTCTGCCAGACTTTCTTCGACACCACAACGATCGCAATTATGAAGGCGATCGCGACCGCAAGCTCGGGATCGTGGAAGATCTCGCGAAGCATCAGGCGCGCCCTCGCATCACGCGGTCGACCGCGGCGGCGGCGCTCCCCTCGTCGACGTCGACGCCGACGAGCTTGCGGGTTGCCGTGCGCGCCACGTCGATCGCGACCGCGCGCAGACCGCTGAGCGCCTGGGTCCTCGCCTCGGCAATGCGCTTCTCGGCGGCCAAGGTCTCGACGGCGAGTGACTCCGCGGCTTTGCGCTGGCGCTCGGCCGCCTCGGCGGCGAAGCGGTCCATCGCCTCTTTGAGGGTGGCCTGAGCCTGGGCGCGGGCGTCTGCGAGCGAGCGCTCGTAGGCGGCCATCACGGCCTCGGCCTCGGCCTTCATCTGTCCGGCGCGCTCGAGGTCACCCTCGATCCGCGCCTTCCGCGCGTCGATCATCGAGGCGACCCGCGGCAGCCCCACCCGCGCCATCAGCAGGTAGAGCAGCAGGAAGATCACCGCCAGCCAAAAGACCTGGGACGGGAAGGTCGAGAAGTCGAGTTGCGGCATGGCGCGAGCGCCCTGTCGTCTGGCCTAGGGCCGGCTCAGAACGCGAACAGGATCATGAACGCGATCAGCAGGCCGAACAGGCCGGTCGCTTCCGCCAGCGCGAAGCCGAGGAAGGCCCAGGTGGTGACCTGCGCCGAGGGATTGCGCGCGAGCGAGTTGATGAGCGAGCCGAACACGTTGCCGATGCCGATGCCCGCGCCCACGAGCGCGATGCAAGCAAGGCCGGCGCCGATCATCTTGGCCGATGCGAGATCCATGGGAAGTGTCCTCTCTCCGTGAGTTGGCGTTCAGTGAAGGTGGATCGCGTCGCGCAGATAGAGGCACGACAGGATGGTGAAGACGTAGGCTTGCAGGACCGCGACCAGGAACTCGAGCAGCACCAGGGCGGCGTCCATGACGATGGGCGCGAAGAAGAACACGCCGAGCGAGCCCACGAAGCCCGCGAAGATCACCAGCATGGTGTGGCCCGCGACCATGTTCGCGAAGAGCCGGATCGAGAGCGTGAACGGCCGGATGCAGTAGGACAGGAGCTCGATCGGCACCAGCAGCAGGAGCAGCACTTTCGGCACGCCGTGCGGCACGAAGAGGCTCAGGAAATGGAAGCCGTGCCGCGCAATGCCGATCAGCGTCACGCCGATGAACACCGTTGCCGCCAGGGCGAAGGTCACCACGATGTGGCTGGTAAAGGTGAAGCTGTAGGGGATCATGCCCAGCAGGTTGCCGAACAGGACGAACATGAAGAGCGTGAACAGGAACGGGAAGTACTGCTTGCCTTCGTCGCCGACGTTGTCGTCCACCATCTTTGCGATGAAGTCGTAGAGCATCTCCACGAGCGACTGCAGCCGGCCCGGCACCAGCGCCGCATTGCGCGTCGCCGCCACCATCAGCGTCGTGATCAGCACCGCCGCGATGGTCATCAGCAGCGACGAGTTCGTATAGGAAAGGTCGAGCTGCCCGAGATGGATCTCGGCGATGTGGTCGATGTTGAATTGATGGAGAGGGCTCGTTTCCGGTGCCGCCACGTCAGTCCTCGTCGTCGTCCCAGTCGCCCTTGCCGCGCTCGCCTTTGCCAGGCTCGGGGCTGCCGCCCCCGTCGCCCTTGTAGCCCACCGTATTTCCGAGGCCTTTGACGACGCGGTAGATATTGGTCATGCCCGCGCCGATGCCGAGGAAGAGAAATGCCAGCAACCCCCAGGGCCGCGTCCCGAGCCAGCGATCGATCGCCCATCCGATGGCGACGCCGACAAAGACCGCGACCACCAACTCGAGGCCGATGCGGAAGCCGAGACCCATCGCCGCCCTGGACGACTGGTCGGCTCCCTCGTCGGAAACGCGTCGCCCGCTTTGCCGCGCGCGCCGCGCCCTCTCGAGGCGCTCTCCCAGCACAGCCAGGGGATCGGGCCGCTCGGGCTCGGTCATCGCGACCGCCTTTTGCCGTGCAAATCGCCCCCTGTTCCGAGCGCCGGGAGCGTCGAAACGGCCGGACCTTAGGTGCGGGTCAAGCCCCATGTCAAGGTTCGCAAGGTCGCGGCCGGGTCGGTTAAGTCTCGTTTCGCGCACACGAGGGTACGCTCACCATCGCGTCGGATTTCCAGGGTCGCCCGGGCCCTCGGTCCGGCGGAGATCGAGGTAGGGATTGCGGTCGTCCTGTCGGGGGTCGCCGCTCAGGAGCGCCAGCGCAAAGACCACCCCGGCGTAGACGAGGGCCAGCGCCGGCACCAGCGCTCCACCTGGCAGATAGCGAGACAGTAGGCGCGCCAGCGGGGTCATTGGGGCGTGAGCTCCAGCACGCGGATCAGCACGGGTCTCGCCAAGGACAGCCAGCCCAGCACGGCGACGGGTCCGAGCACGGCGGAAGGGCCGGACGGCAGGGACCACGCCATCGCCCGCCGCGCCACTCGTGTCCCGACGACACCCGCGACCTGCCAGACCGACCAGAGCACGTAATAGGCCGATGCCCGGTGCCATAGGCCCATCGCCAGCATCCCGGCGGCCAAGCCCAGGAGCGGCGAGCGGGTCGCGGCCGCGACCACCTGGAAGACATAGTCACGGCACCACCGAGTGAGCGTCATGTGCCAGCGGGTCCAGAACTCGATCAGGTCACGCGCCGCCCACGGGCGGTCGAAGTTCTCCTCGATCCGCAGGCCCATCATGAGCATGAGGCCCAGTGCCACCGCACTGAACCCCGCGAAGGTGAAGTAGATCTGCACCCAATCGGCCGCCGAGGCGACCCAGTCGCGCCAGAACGCGGGCCATTGCGCCGTCACGAGAGCGAGCCCCGCCTCGATGTGCCGGCAGGCCCAGTTTCCCAGCACGACGGCCATGGCGGCGCCGAAGAGCGCGCGTTCGGCACCCGTGAGGAAATCCGCAGTCTCCCAGCGGCGCCGCTCGCACTGGCGCTCGAAGTGCTGCAGCCGGTGGATCGGCCCGACCATGAGCAGCGGCAGGACAAGCTGATAGCGCAGGTGCCGGCGAATGCCCGGGTTTGCGAGTCGCCTGGTCCACCAGTCCAGCAGCACATGCAGGTTGCGCAGCGTGAAATAGGCGCCGCCGATCCGATAGGCCCCGGACCAGTCCCGGGCCGTGAAGAGGGCGGCAAGCAGCGCGGCCGTCCAGGCCAGCGTCACGGCGCCGCGGTGGCCCACGCGGTCGCCAAGGGCCATCGCCAGCGGGGTCATCACTCCGGCCCCCACCAGCCATACCGCGGACATCGGTGATAGCAGGGCGAGCACGAGGACGGTCCACGCGGCGAGACCATCCCAGGCGAGGCGCGCCGGAATGATCCAGATGAGGGCCACCCCGGCGAGCCCGCCGAGGCTCAGGATCAGGGCTTCGGGTGCCACGCGTGCTCCGCCCACCAGGCCGCGAGCTCGGCGACGAATCGCGCCCGTCCGCGCGCGTTCAGGTGCCCGGTATCGATGAAATACTCGTCAGGCCATGCGGGGGATGGCATGAAAAGGGGCACACCGAGGCCATCGGCCAGCGCTCGGAGATGCGCGACGATCGCGGCCTGAGCCCTTTCCCCGATATAGTTCGCAGCAGTCTGCGATCTTGGGTACGAGATCAGAATGACCGCGGTCCCCCTGCTGTGCGCCTCGTTCAGGGTCTCCGCGATCGCCTGCGGGTCTCGAGGTAGGTGCAGATGCAGCGGATAAGTATCCGAGAGCATCTTACGCGTTATGACCGGCTCGTTATTGAGAGCCCCTGGCTCCTCCGTCGACTCCAACGGCTCATAGCCCGACAGCCATTTGAAATCTCTCCGGAGCTTGTTGATCCTGTCCTCGAGCGTCTTCGAAATCTTGATGATCCAAGGGTCTTCGTCCGCCATGATGGTGTAGGCGAAGTCGAATGCGAACGCATTGGCCTCCACAAGGACCGTGCTGGCGCCGGCTTCAGTGGCCCGCGAGACGAGAGAGAGCGTCTCGTCTTCTGACATGCGAATCTCGTTGACCCTTGCATGCGCTCGGCCGTCGCCGAGCAGTCCATTGGGCTCGGGAAACCTGACGGGTATCGCGTGGGCCGTGAGGGATGAGCCAATTGCGACGATCGGACTCTTGAGCAGCTGACTGTCGAAAATACGCTCGGCCGTCGTGAGAAAAACGATCGCCGCGGCCACCAGCGAAAACGCCAACGCCCAAACCTTCGCGAAGTCGCGGCCGGTCATCGTCGCGCGCTTTCCACGTATGCGGCCAGATCGCCAAGGCTCCGCATACTGACGGCCAGCGCAACGGGGATGCGAAGGCCGAAGTGCTGTTCGGCAGCGATGATCAGGTTGACCCCGGCGAAACTGTCCCAGCCCGGCACTGTATCGGAGGTCGAGCCGGGTCCGAGAGACGCGGCGTCGACCCGAAACACCTCGGCCGCCAACGCACAGACCCGTCCGAGCGTATCGGCTGCGCCCGGGCGCTTGCCCGGTCCCGCTTCCGCCCCCAATGCGCTCCGGAGCGCCACGCGGAGCTCGTCGAGCCGTGGCTTCCCCGCCTCGCCATGGGGAATTGCGGGCAGAGCGAGGATGCGCTTCGGCACCTTGAGCGCCTCGAGCCCGCGACGCGCGTGCGCTGTCAGCACCGCTTCATCGGCTGGCGCGTCGAGCACGACTGCCGTCACGGGAATCTCGCCGAAGTCGGGATCGGGGAGCGCCACGGTCGCGGATTCCGTCACGGCCGGATGGGCGGTCATGACCTCGTCGATCTCTTCGGGCCGAATCAGGAAACCGCCGCACATGATGACGGTCTTGATCCGTCCGAGGATGTCGTAAGAGCCATCTTGCCGGCGCTGCGCGATATCGCCCGTTCGCATCCAGCCGTCCGCGGTAAATGCGCCCGCGCTGCGCTCCGGGTTCTTCCAGTAGCCCTTGAAGATGTTCGTGCCCCGCAATTGCAGTTCTCCGGGTGCGTCGTCACCCGAGGCCGACCCGTCGGCCCCGGCGATGCGGGCCTCGCAGTCGACCGGACGGCCAATGCTGCCGAAAGCACCCATCTCCGGATGCGGACCGGCGTAGAGCGCGCTGGCGACGGTCTCGGTCAAGCCGTACTGATTGAACACCGGTCGCTCGAACCGCGCCTCGAGGCGCCTCCACAGGTCCGGATCGAGCCGCGCGGCGACCGATAACAAGGCGCGGCACTCCGGTGCGTCGAAGTAGTCGTCGTGCCGAGCATAGCGATCGATCATCGACCAGACGGTCGGCACCGCGATCACATGGCTCGCGCGCTCGAGACGCACGCGGTTCAGCCAGTCCTCCATGCCCTGGATGGTGAACCCGCCGCTACGGATCAACGCGCAGCCGTTGGCGAGTGCCAGCAGCGGGCCCTGCACCAGCCCATCGCCGTGCGCCAGCACCATGTCGTTGAAGATGCGTGAGCTGCTGTCGTAGGCGAACAGCCGCGACAGCGTTGTTAAGTTGGCCAGCAGGTTCCGACGGGTCAGCATCACCCCGCTCGGCGCCTGCGTGGTACCCGAGGTGAAGAGGACGTAGGCGAGGCCGTCGGGGTCGTCCGGAAGTCGGGGAGGGCGGGTGCCCTCTGGGAGATCGAGCCCGAAGGCGGCGGCGAGTGCCTCGGGTCGATTTCCGAACGGGCGCCATCCTCCGGGTTTGCGCGTCGGCAACGGTTGGATCGCGAGCAGCGGAACGCCGGCGCACCATCCCTCCGCCGCCCGGACCGCATCGGCCACGATCAGTCCCGGCGCGACGGAGTCGACGATTGCCGCGGCTCGGCTCGCGGGTGTATCGGGCGTCAGCATCACCGGCACGAGACCGTCGAGAAGCGCGGCGATGAAGGCGCTGACCGCCGCGTCTTCGTTGGCGGTGATGACCGCGACCGGCGTCCCCGGCGTGAGCCCCTTCGCATCGAAGACCGCGAGCCACCCCCGCACCAAACGGGCGAGAGCTCCGTAACTCAGTCGCTCGCCCGCGGTGACCAGAAATTCAGACCGCGGGGCGGAGCCCACGCGGTCCCAAAGCTTCGCCAAGGTGAGCATCGACTACTCGCCGTTCTCGACGTGCAGGGTCGATCGGGTTGGATCGAAGGGCCGCTCAACAGCGGGATGGCCGGCAACGAAGGCACCCTCCGGCACGTGCCGCCGCACCAGCGAGCCGGCGGCGATCACGGCGCCGGCGCCGATCCGAAGGTCGGGCAAGATCACGGATCCCGCACCGATCATGGCACCCTCGCCGACCTGGATGTTCCCCGCCAGCGTCGCGGCCGGGCCAATGCTCACATGGTCGCCCAATACCGTGTGGTGACCGAGCGAGACCGCGCGATTGACCAGGACCCCTTCGCCCAGGAGCGACACTGCCCCGATCACGACGCCGGCGTTGACGAACGTACCGTCTCCGACCCGAGCCGAGCTCGCGAGGATCGCGGTCGGGTCGATCAAGGCCGGCGCAAGTCTGAGGCCGAGGCGCAGCGCCATCTCGATCAGGGCCTTCCGACGCTGAGGCGTGAAAGCACATGCGATGAAAGGATCGGTTGCCGTGCCGGCGTCAAATGCGCCGATCTCGACGAGACACGATTTGTCGAGGAGCCGCGGTGCCCCGTTGACGCTGACGGCCGCGCTGATGGTCAGCCCGAGGCGACGGCAAGTCTCCTCGTACTCGACGGTCACGGGCGATCGCACGCCGAAAAGGATGATGCGATTGCTCTGGGGCTGCACGGAAGGTCCTGTTAGCGCGCCGCGAGCGCGATCATACCTTATGCCGTTTGCCGCAGCTCCTCGGCGGCCTGCAGGTCGACGGAGACAAGTTGGGATATGCCGCGCTCGGCCATGGTGACGCCGAAGAGCCGGTCCATTCTTGCCATGGTGATGCGGTGGTGCGTGATGATCAGGAAGCGCGTGAGCGAACTCTGGGCGATCTCCTCGACGAGCCGGCAGAAGCGGTCGACGTTAGCGTCGTCGAGCGGCGCATCCACCTCGTCGAGCACGCAGATCGGCGCGGGATTCGTGAGGAACACCGCGAAGAGCAACGCCAGTGCCGTGAGCGCCTGCTCGCCGCCCGAGAGCAGCGACAGGCTCTGGAGGCGCTTGCCCGGCGGGCTCGCCATGATCTCGAGCCCCGACTCCAGCGGATCCTTGCCGCCGCCCTCGACGCCTTCCTCGGGCTCGCGAAGCTCCAGGTGCGCGCGCCCGCCGCCGAAGAGCCGCACGAACAGCTCCTGGAAGTGCTCGTTCACCTTGGCAAAGGCCGCGACCAGCCGCTCGCGCCCCTCGCGGTTGAGGGCGCCGATGCCCTGGCGCAGCTTCGCGATCGCCTGCAGCAGATCCTCGCGCTCGGCCTTGAGGCTGCCGACCCGCTGCTCGAGCTCGTTGGCCTCGGCCTCGGCGACCAGATTGACCGGTCCCATGTTGTCTCGCTCGCGCACCAAGCGCTCGAGCCGCGTCTCGGCATGGGTGAGCTCCGGCAGAGCTTCGTCGGGCTCGATCTCCGCCACCTCAGGCACACGGTCGGGCGTGGTGCCCAGCCGCTCGGCGACCCGCGCCGCAACCTCGTCGCAGCCGTGGGACGCCTGATCGCGCACGCCCTCGGCGCGCACGCGCTCCTCGCGCGCCGCCGCCAGTTCCGCTTCCGCCCCCTTTGCGGTCTTTTCGGTCTCGGAGAGATGGGTCTCGGCGGA
>DATEGF010000281.1:0-2560 GCA_035280245.1 Allostellaceae bacterium | reverse complement strand
GGCCGTGCCTTGGCCGCCTGCGACATTGCGCCAAAAAAATCCCGAGGATGTGTATTGATTCCGGCGCGGGGACGAAAGAAAACCACGCCCATCCCGCAGCGCCTTTTAGGTGCCGCCGGGAGGGGGGGCACCCAACAGCGGGACTACCTGCCTTACCGCCTGGAGCTATCATCATGCGATATCGTGTTATCGCTTTGTTTTCGGCTGTGTTTTCGGTCCTCGCCGTCTTCTGCATTGCAGCAGTGGCGGAAGAAGCCAAGAGCGACGTCAAAGGGCTGTTCCTTCTGACCGATTACCCCGCGGTCACGCTACGCCCCGGCACCACGTCGTCGATCAATCTCAAGCTGCAGAACTACGGGCTTCCGCCGGAGCGGCTGGCGCTCTCGGTCGGCGGGGTTCCCTCGGGCTGGACGGCGACCTTGGTCGGCGGCGGCCAGCCGGTGGCGGCGGCGCTGGCGGCAACCAATGCCAACGTACCGCTCGAGCTGCGCCTCGACGTCCCCAAGGACGCTCCCATCGGCACCACGAACCTGACGGTGACCGCGCGCGGCGCGGCCAGCAACGCAACGCTTGCCATCGAGGTGAAGCTCGCGACCGATCTGCCCGCCAAGCTCACGCTCAATCCGCAGCTCCCCGAGCTGCGCGGCACGTCCAAGTCGAGCTTCGAGTTCCAGCTCGCCATCAAGAACGACAGCCCCAAGAAAGTCCTGGTGAGCTTGTCGGCGCAGGCGCCGCAGAACTTCGACGCCACCTATACCGAGCAATACGGCAGTCAGGAGCTCAACGCCCTTCCGCTCGATCCCGGCCAGTCGAAGGACGTGAAGCTCAAGGTGCGGCCGCCGAACACGGTCGCGGCCGGCAAATACAACGTGGCGGCGAAAGTATCGGCCGATGACGCCACCGCGACGTCCGACCTCGTCCTCGACATCACGGGTCAGGCGAAAATCGATATCGCGGGCCGGGAAGGTGTTCTCAGCGCCAAGGCTTCCGCCGGCCAGGAAGCGTCGATCCCGGTGATCCTCACCAATTCGGGGACTGCGCCGGCCGAACAGATCGAGCTGTCGGGCACGGTTCCGCCGGGATGGAAAGTCAATTTCGAGCCCAAGACCGTCGACCGCATCGCCCCCAACGAAAACAAGGAAGTGAAGGCCTTGGTCACTCCATCGGACAAGGCCGTGGCCGGCGACTACGTCACCTCGGTGCGCGCCGCCGCGCGCGGCGAATCGGCATCCCAGACGTTCCGCGTTGCGGTCACGACCTCCACGATCTGGGGCCTCGTGGGCATCGCGCTCATCGGCGGGGCGCTCCTGGTCATGATCGGCGCGGTGGTATGGTTCGGACGGCGATGAACGTCATCGAGGCGAAAAATCTCACCAAGCGCTACAACGGCGTAGCCGTCGTCAACGGCGTTTCGTTTTCCGTGGCGCGAGGAGAGACCTTCGGGCTGCTCGGTCCGAATGGCGCTGGCAAGACCACCACCATTTTGATGCTGCTGGGACTGAGCGATATTTCGGACGGGCAGGCGCGGGTGCTCGACTGCGATCCGGCGCGCGAGCCGCTGGCGGTGAAGCGCCAGGTCGGCTACCTGCCCGACCAGGTCGGCTTCTACGACAATCTCACCGCGGCGGAGAATCTGCGCTACACCGCGCGGCTGATGGGGTTCGAACGCGCCGAGCGCGAGGAGAAAATCAAAGCGTCGCTCGGGCACGTGGGACTCGCCGACATGGCGAACAACCGGGTCGGCACCTTCTCGCGCGGCATGCGCCAGCGGCTCGGGCTCGCCGAAATCCTCATGAAAGAGGCGCAGATCGCGATCCTCGACGAACCGACGTCGGGCCTCGATCCGCAGGCCACCGCCGAGCTGCTCAATATCATCCGCGAGCTCAAGCACCGTGGTGTGAGCGTGCTGTTGTCCTCGCATCTGCTCGAGCGGGTGCAAAGCGTTTGCGATCGCGTCGCGCTATTTAATCAGGGCAATATCGCGCTCATCGGTACCGTGTCGGAGCTGGGCCGTCAGGTGCTCGGCGGCGGCTTCCGCGTCGAGGTGGAGGCGGAAGGGCAGGGCCTTGCCGAGCGGATCGCGGCGATCCCGGGCGTGCAACGGGTCGAGCCCGGGGACGCCAACCGGTTTTTGCTCCTGGCCGACCACGACGTGCGCCCGGAAGCCGCGGCCGCGGTGGTCGCGGCCGGCGGACGCCTGCGGCGTCTGTCGGTCGAGGAGCCGAGTCTCGAGGCCATCTACATACGCTACTTCCAGACCCATGAAGGAGAGCTCCATGCGACGTGAAGGCTCGGCCTTGCACGGCTTCGGGGTGGTGACCGTCAAAGAGATCGCGGATCACTTCACCAGTATCCTCGTGGTGGTGCTGGTGGTGCTGGTGGTGGCGACCGCAATCCCCATCGTCCCTGGCGCGATCGATCAGATCAAGGAGATCACCGCGGAAGATCCGTTCCTGTTCCTGCGGCTGTTCACCCGCGGCAGGCTATTGCCGCTCGTCGGGCTGTTGTCGTTCTTGGTGCCGCTGGTCGCGATCGGGCTCGGCTTTCACGCCGTGAACGG
>DATEGF010000280.1:0-12793 GCA_035280245.1 Allostellaceae bacterium | reverse complement strand
CTGGTCGACACCACGGTGGTGAACTGCCGATTGGCGAAGTTGTTGATGATCACGTTCGTCGTGTTGTTGACGACGATGTTGCCGTTCACCCGGATGATGTTGACGTTGACGATGTTGGCGTTGGCGATGTTGATGCGGCGCACGAAATTGATACTGACGAAGAACGAGGGCACGAACACCTCGAAGGGCGCGAGCGGGAACCACCCGACCGAGGACCCGAAGCCGACGAAGCCCACGAGCGCCGGCGCATAGACCGGATAGTCGATGTCGTCGCCGGGGACCCACCCCCAGCCGAAGGCGCCGTAGACCCAACGCCCGTAATGGAACGGGGCGAAGCCCCAGGGCGCGTCGTCGATCCAGGTCCAGCCCCAAGGCGGGACCCACGCCCAGTGGCCATAGCGGTAGGGCGCCCAGCCCGCGGGCTGACCGCTCGGATACCAGACATCGCCGTAACGCGGGTCCTGGCGCCAGATGCCGCTGTCGTCGAGGTCCGCGCCGCCGGTCATCTCCGGCGATACGGTGCGCGCTCGCGCCGTGCGGCTCCGGCGTTGATCCCGCGCCAGCGCCCAATCGTCGAGCGCACCGCGGCCGCTTGCGGCGAGCGTAAGGCCCGATGGCTCGTCGCTGCTGATCAGCGCCGACTGACCGTTGGCGAGCGTGGTCGGACCGCCCTCTCTCGGCACCTCGATGCGACCGTCGAAGACGGCCACCCGAGTCGGACTCTCGGTGCTGCCGGCATTGAAGTGGTAGTGACCCGCGCTGATGATGTTGGCGACGCCGCGGGGCGTCACGACCTCGATCTGATCGCCGGCAGGGAGCTGGCCCAAACGCAGGTTGATCTCGCCCTCGGCGAGGACCAGCGTCGCGCCGTGATCGGCCAGGGTATTGACGTCGAGCTCGCTGTTGCTGCCGATGCGCACGGCCATCGATCCAACCTGGATCTCGGCTCGGCCGCCGTCCCGGGTTGCAAGCGCAAAGCCGGTTGTAACGGGGTAGTTGGGCGACGCGGCGGTCCAATCGGCTTCGCCGGCGCTCCGCTGCTGGACGGCGCCTTCGATGAAGCTCAGACGACCGACGCGACCGGGCGGATCCTGTGGCTCCGCCGAGACGGGCGACGGTTCTTGCGGCTGGGCAAAGGCCGAGGCGCCAATGAGGAGGAAGCCCGCGAGAAGCGGGCCGAGTAGGATTGCCAAGCGTGACGTCATGGTGGGGCTTCCCGGTCGGCCATCGCCGACACTCTCCGGAAAAACACCCTGCCGGGACCGGAGACCGGGGTCTCACGCACGGCGACCGGGTCCCGTTGCTTCGAAGCTCCCCGCCTATGCAGCTAGTCGCCCTGTCGATGGCTTCAAGTGAATTGCGCGTCAGTTACTAACCCGCGATTCATCGGCGGGCTCCTGGTCCTCGGCGTCGAGCGCGGACTCTGGCACGATCCCGCCTCCGGCATCATGCGCCACGCCGACGCCGGCTACGAGACCGCCGCCGCCTTTGCCAGGGAGCACGGACTGAAGCTGCCGTCGGTGATGTGAGGCGATCGGTCGGCGACTGAGCCCGGGTCTAACGCTCCCTCACGACGTCACCACGGGGGACGAGCTCAGCGCGTCCAAGATGGCGCGCCGCAGGACGTCGCGCTGGATCTTGCCGTTGGGGTTGCGCGGAATTTCCGGGAGCCTCGCCGCCCGGAAGTTGCCGGCGCGGAAGGGCTTGAGGGCGTCGCGCAGGCGCTCGAGCAGCGCGCGGTCTTCGTTCGGCGCTCCGACCATGCCAATCAGGATCTCCTCGATCCCGTCCGCGTTGGGCGCCGAGCACACGGCGACATCTCGGAGCGTCACGGCCTTGAGGATCGCCCGCTCCAGGACCTCCGCTGGATGCTTGCGGCCTCCGAAGTTGAGGAGACTGTCGCCCCGCCCCAGGATCAGCAGCCCGCGAGCCCCCCGTCGGATGCCGAGGTCGCCCGGATAAAACCAGCCGTCCCGAAACATTTGGCGTGTCGCTTCGGCGTTGCCGAGATAGCCCTGCACCATGTCCGGTGTCCGGACGCGGATCCTCCCGGCCTCTCCGTCGGGCAGCGGCCTGTCGCCGTCGTCGACGATCTCGACGCGCGCGCCCGGCCAGATGGTGCTACCCTCATCGTTGCCGGCCGCCCACGTTGAGGCGATGAAGCCCGCCTCGTTCGATCCATACATGTCGATGTGCTCAGTCGCGATCATCTGGAGCGCCCGACCTCGCAAGGTGCCAGAGACCGCGGCGCCGAAGGAGCAAAGAGTGAAGCTCGCGGGCTTCACGAAGCCGTCGGGCAAAGCGTTCAGCAGCTGCTCGATCTGGAAGGGCGCCAGGATGAGCGTGGTGATTGCGTGCGCGACGATCGCCCTGGCGATGTCCCGCGCGGCCGGCATCACTTCGTTGAAGACGGTGCCCCCGGCTCTGAGACACGCCGTGGCGCACGCGTACATGCCGTTCACCGTAAAGGGCATCGTGAGCAAGAGGCGGGAACGGCGGTCGATGCCGGCCATCACGATCCAGCGCGCGACCCAGGCCTCGTGCAGGGATCGGGGGTGAACCAGTCGCTTCGGACTCCCGGTGGTGCCGGAGGTGCGCAGGATGCGGACGGGATCTTCAGGCGATCGAGCGGAGTGGCGGTCGTCGGGCAGGCCAGCGTCGCGGCTCAGGGATTGGCTGAGCCATTCTCGCGTGATCGCGTGTTGGCGAAACCCGGCTAAAGCGACGAAATGCGGCTCGGTCAGGACGAGGTCCACGCCGCCGAGCGTGAAAGAGGCGCCCTCTCCCTCAAACGAGTAGAAAGAGACCGCAGCGATCCCGAGCTCCTCGAACGCGAGCAGCAGGAGCCAGTGGGTGTAGAGATCGTCGCAGCCGACGGCCACCGAGCCACCCTTGGGCACGCCCAGCGCCGAGACGGCTGGGATAAGATTCCGGAGATCGCGGTCGAACGTCGCGAAATTGATCGCGCGGCCGCGATCGACGAGCGCCACGGCATCGGGGCGCGAGGTCGCGTGAAACGCTATGTAGTCGGCGGTCATGAGACGTGCGTCGCCACTGGCCACTGGCTGGAGTCTACGCGCAATGCTACCTCATTCCCGCAAGCGCGTGACTCCAGATTCCTCAAGCACGGGAGCGCAGCCATGATCACCTTCCGCGACCGGTCGGCGCGGGGCCATACTCACGTCGGATGGCTCGACAGCCGGCACAGCTTCTCCTTCGGTGGTTATCACGACCCCGGGCAGATGGGCTTTCGGTCGCTCCGTGTCATCAACGAAGACCGGGTGGTGCCCGGTGCGGGTTTCCCGACCCATGGCCACCGCGACATGGAGATCGTCTCCTATGTCCTCGAGGGCGGTCTCAGCCACAAGGACAGTCTCGGCAACGGCTCGGTGATCTCGCCCGGCGAGGTGCAGCGCATGAGCGCCGGCAGCGGCATCATGCACAGCGAGTACAACGCGTCCGCCAAAGAGCCCGTGCATTTCCTGCAGATCTGGATCTTGCCGGATCGGACGGGGATCCCGCCCGGCTATGCCCAGAAACCGCTCGGCCTCGACGCCGCGCGCGGGAAGCTCATTCTCGCAGCCGGCCCCGACGGTAGTGGTGCCGCCGTCATCCTGCATCAGGACGCGCGGATCTATGCGGCGAGGCTCGACGCCGGCGCGACGGTCTCGCACGATCCGCGGCCGAGCCGTGGCGTCTGGCTGCAGGTCGCGCGCGGCATGGTCGCGCTCAACGATACGGAGATGCGCGAGGGCGACGGCGCCGCGATCGAGGGCGAGCGGCATCTCGCCATCGAGGCGATGACCGCAGCGGAGATCCTGCTGTTCGATCTGGCCTGACGGGAGGCGCGCATGACCGCGGCCTGGCCGAGCCTGCCCTTCGCCGAGTGGCGCGACACCTGCGCCACCTTGCATCTCTGGACGCAGGTGGTGGGCAAGATCCGTCTGGCCCAGGCGCCGTTGATCAATCATTGGTGGCAGGTGCCGCTTTACGTGACCGCGCGCGGTCTCACGACCTCGCCGATGCCCCACGGTACCCGCGTCTTCCAGATCGATTTCGACTTCATCGAGCATCGGCTCGTCATAGCCGCGGGCGACGGCGCTGCGGCGACCCTCGCGCTCGAGCCTCGCTCCGTCGCCGACTTCCATCGGGAGCTGATGGCGCGCCTCTCGGCGCTGGGGCTGCCGGTGAAGATCTGGACCATGCCGGTGGAGATCGAGGGTGCGATCCCTTTCGAGCAGGACACGACTCACGCCGCCTACGATCCCGACGCCGCGAACCGGTTCTGGCGCATCCTCGTGCAGTGCGAGCGCGTGCTCACCAAGTTCCGTGCGCGGTTCCTCGGCAAGGTGAGCCCGGTTCACTTCTTCTGGGGCAGCTTCGACCTCGCGGTGACGCGCTTCTCGGGCCGTGCCGCGCCGCCGAGCACGGCGACCGCACCGCATACCGCCAACTGGGTCATGCGCGAGGCCTATTCCCACGAGGTCAGCAGCGTCGGCTTCTGGCCCGGTGATGCCGCGGTGCCGATGCCCGCGTTCTACGCCTATGCCTACCCGGAGCCGCCGGGGTTCGACCGCGCGCGGGTGCTCCCGGCTGGCGCCTATTGGCATCAGGAGATGGGCCAGTTCGTCCTGCCCTACGACCGCGTGCGCGAGGATGCGGTGCCCGACGAGCGGCTGCTCGAGTTCTGCGAGAGCACTTATGCAGCCGCCGCCGACCTCGCCCGCTGGAATCGCGCTGAGCTCGAGCGCGGGCCCGCCCACACCTGAGCCTGACCCCGATCAATCGCATCACCGACCATCGACGCCTTTTCTCCTGAGCCTCAGAACATCCCGTAGCCGCGCGCCATGGCCGCCGCGAAGGCCGGCAGCAGCGAAAACAGCGCCACTTCCACCCAGAGATAGCGCCGCACCGTGACGACGGCCTGGTCCGTGGGCGCGGTGCCGGTGCGCCGCCACTTCAGGAATGCGAGTGTCGGTGGAACCGAGAGGACGCCGATCGCGAGGAAGGTCCCGATCTTGGCCCAGAAGAATGCATTGTGCGCGTAATAGGCCCAGCCTTTCGCGGCGAAGATCGCGCGAGAGAAACCGACGACGATGATGAGGCCGGCGAGGACGCCATAGGACGCATCGATCGGGGCGAGGCGGGCGATGGCCGCGGCGTCAATGCCGCGCCGTACCACCATGAATTCCGCGAACAGAACTCCGAAGAGAGCGAAGACGAAGACGTGGTGCAGGATCGCCAGGCTCAGATCAAGATCGAGCATCGGTCGGTCCCCGTTCTTTAGAGGCGCCAGAGATTGATCGCATAAAGGTGCGCCGGCGCAGCCGGGGCGATCTCGAGCCGCGGCTCGTCCTCGCGATCCACCATGATCGTGTCTCCGAGCCCGAGTGCGTGCTGCTCGCCGTCGATCCGTGCGATCGACGCCGCCCCGCGCACCATCGCCAGCAGGAGATCGCCCTCGCGCCGGACCTCGATGGGTCCAGTCGCCGGAATCCGCGTGAGCCGGTGGCGATGGCTCGCACGGCGGGTCATGACGTTGAGGTCGTCGATCGGGCCGTCGATGAGCTCGGCCGAAGCGAGATCGTTGCCAGAGAAGGCGAAGGGCGGCGTGTCGCCGCCGAGCGATATCTGGCCGCGCCCCGCGACGGTGAGGCGGATGCCAGCGCCTCCGAGCACCGCGAGTGTCCGGTCGATGCCGGGAAAGCGCGAGAAAGGGCCGCTCGATGCGACCCGTGCCATGCTGATCCGCCAGTCGAAGGCATCCAGCGTGGCGCCCGCGGGCGAGATCGCGATCTCCACGGTCTCGCCGCCGCCGTTCTTCCAGGGCATCCGGCGATAGTCGCTCGCGCGGAGGATCCTCATTTCGGGATCACGGGCGAGGCCGCGCTCAGTAATAGATGCGCCAGCCCTTGGCCTGGTATTGCGCGGCGCATTCCCTGGCGGAGTGCCATTCATAGAGGGCGGTGACATCCGCGCTCTTGCAGTCGTGGAACTCGGCGGTGGCGGGGTTCCACATTGCGATCACGGGCGGACCGGCGCAGGCCGCCGGCAGCAGGGTCAAGGACGCGAGCAGCGTCAATCGCAGCAGCATGGCGGGCCCTCCTTCAAGACGGGTGCACCGGGCGCCTCAAATCGCGCATAACAGACAGAGCGCGTCAATCCTCGCGAGGCCATCCTGAGCAAAACCAAGCCCGTCACCCTCGACGATCTCAGGGCCTTCGCTGTCGCCCGCAGCCTCGAGTCGCCGACCACGCTGAAGCGCGCGCTCGAACGGCACGGCTTCGTGCAGGCGGATCCGATCCGCGCGCCGGCGCGAGCGCAGGACCTGACGCTTCGCCATCGCGTGCGCGATTACCGCGCGGGCGACCTCGAGCGCCGCTATGCGCGGCTCGAGGTCGAGGAGGATTTCTTCATCAACTACGGCTTCGTCACCCGCGCGCTCCAGGCATTGATGCATCCGCGCACGGCCGGAGGCCGTCGGCCCTGGCCAGCGGCCCGGCGACGCCGAGCGCTTGAGCTCCTGGAGTTCGTGCGCGAGCACGGCGCCGTGCACCCGCGCGAGGTCGATGCCCATTTCGACCATGGCACGGTCAAGAACTACTGGGGAGGCTCGTCGAGTGCCACGACGCAGCTCCTCGACGTCATGCACTATCGCGGCCTCCTGCACGTGGCGCGGCGTGAGGGCGGCATCCGCATCTACGCCGAGCACCGACATGGGCCCGAGGCCGGCGATGCCGCCGAGCGGCAGGCGCGGCTCGACCAGCTTATCGATGTCGCGGTCGGGCTCTATGCGCCGCTTCCGGGGCGGAGCCTCTCGATCCTGGTGCGCGGACTGCGCTCGGCGGTGCCGCAGTGGCGGGGCGATCTCGGCAAAGCCCTGGCGCGGACGCGAGAGCGGCTGGGCCACGCGCGGGTGGACGGCGTCGACTGGTATTGGCCCGCCGAGGAGAATCCCGCCCGCGCGGCGCTCGACGACGCGGTCCGCCTGCTCGCGCCCTTCGATCCCATCGTGCGCGACCGCGACCGGTTCGAGCTGCTTTGGAACTGGGTCTACCGGTTCGAGGCCTATACGCCTGCGCGGAAGCGCAAACTCGGCTATTACGCACTGCCGCTGCTCTGGCAGGGCCGGGTGATCGGCTGGGGCAATCTCGCGGTCAAGAACGGCGCCCTCGTGCCCGAGCTCGGCTACATCGTGGGGACTCCGCCGGACGACCCCGCTTTCCAGCGCGAGCTCGAGGCCGAGCTCGAGCGCATGCGGGCGTTTCTCGGGCTCGGCGCCTAGAGCCAGCGGCGGGTACGGGATTTGTAGTCGAGATAGGCGCTGCCAAACTTTCGCTCGAGATAGGCTTCCTCGCGCGCGACCACGCCGTAGCGGATCACCAGGTAGAACGGCAACAGCATCGCAAGGATCCAGAGGCTGTCGAAACCGACGGCAAGGCCGACCTGGCCCAGGAACATGCCGAGGTAGATCGGATTGCGCGTGAAGGCGAAGGGTCCGTACGTGACGATCGCGGTCGTGGGTTTGTAAGGCTCGACGCGCGTGCCTGCCTTGCGGAATGTCACCACCGCGGAGACACCCAACGCGATTCCGATTGCCACCACGATACCGCCGATCCAGACGCGGGAGATATCAAGCGGCACGAAGGGGAGGGGACGAAGCCAATCGAGGCCGAGGCCAACCAGGAACGCGGCGGCCCACGCGAGTGGCGGAGGGATTAGGACATTCGCGTTGTCCTTGGCGTCGCTCATGGACTCGTGCCTCTAATACCCTTCAGGAATGGCGCGCTCGCACCCGCTCGGCGATGGCGGTGACGGCGGCCTGAGCAGAGAGTACGGCGCCTTCCTGCCATCCCGTCACGTAGCTCAAATGCTCGCCCGCGAGATGGAAAGGGCCATCGGGGCGGCACAGGATCGCGTAGGCGGACTTGCGGGTCTCCGCGGACCAGTCCGCCCAGGCGCCGAGATTCTCGGGCACCTTGTGCCAGGCGACGGAGATACCGTGCGTCAAATGCTCGGCATAGCGCTCGTGTAGGCGCTCGCCGTTCTGCACCGCGAGCATGAGTCGCTCGCTCGGCGAGAGCGCGCCCACGCGCCCGGCAATATCGTCGCTCCAGATGTAGGCGCCGATCAGCACGCCCTTCTTGCCGTGAAATCCGCTCGAGGGATACCAGACCTGGGTGATATCCTTCTCGGTCCAGGAGATGCCGCCGTAGATCTGGTCGTCCTCCTCCCAGAAGCGGCGATTGGCCTCGAAGGCGATCTTCACCACCTTGGCGTAGCTGGGTGCCGCGATGGCCGTGCGCACCTCCGGCGAGAAGTCCGCGGGAATGCCGGCGAGCACCGGAAGCGGAAGGGTACAGACGCAGGTGTCGCCCGCGATCGAGCGCAGGGCGCCGCTGCGCCGGTCGCGATAGACGATGCGCACGCCCGCGCCCTCGCGGCGGATCTCGCGGACCTCGGTGCCGTACCGGATCATGCCGTGCAGGCGGCGCTCGAAGGCGGTGGCGATCCGGTCCATGCCGCCCACGGGCTGCATCATGGTGGGCGCGAAGTCGATGAACTCGGACCAGTTGAGCTGGAAGTAGGCGAAAACCGGCTTTAAGAGCTCGGCGCGCGCGAGCGGCTCCAGCGGCGTCCCCGGCCGCGCGCTGGCGCCCGGCAATTCGCTGTAGCCGAGCCGATCGGTTCCCTTGAACCGATACTCGCGGTCGAGCGCGCCGAAGTTGCGGAGCATGGCGAGGAAGCTCTTCTGATCCTCCGCCGTTAGCTCTGCATCGAGCGCATGCCCGCTCACGGCCTTGGCGAGCAGCTCCGCGATATAGCCGCGTGAGGCGCCGATGAACTCGCGCGCCCGCACCGGCCGGCCGCCGAACGCCTTGTCGCTCTGGAAGTAGGCGTTGCGGTTGTCGTTCACCATCGGCTGCAGCGGCACGCCGAGCTCGCGGCAATATCCCAGCAGCGCCTGGTGATGCTGTGGGATGCGCGCCGGCCCCATGTTGGCGTAGAGCTCGTCGCCGGCGTCGAAGCCGCAGCGCTGGCGGCTGTCGATCTCGCGGATGAGATCGCCGCCCCTGAGCGTCCAGCTACGGCCCCCCGCGCGGTCGCGGGTCTCGAGGATGGTGCACGCGAAGCCCGCGCGGGTGAGCTCGAGCGCCGCCGTGAGGCCCGCAATCCCTGCGCCGAGAATGACCACGCGATGCCCGGCGCCGAGGCCGCGCGGCAGGCTCGGCGGACCCGCATAGGCCGCGGGCACGGGCAGCAGGCCCATGGCCGCCATGGTCTGGTAGAGCGCCGCCGACCCGCCGGCGCGCCCAACCAGGTTCAGGAAACCCCGCCGCGAGACTCCTAGTCTCGACATTGCTCCCTCACCCTCCCATGCCCTTGTCAGGGCATGGGTCCCTCCCTCTCCCGTTTCACGGGCGAGGGGCGGGCAATTTAAGCCCCTCTCCCACGACAATGGGAGAGGGAGCGACCGCCGCGTCCCTCGACTTCGCTCGGGATGAGGGCGGTGGGAGGGTGAGGGTTGACTGGTCGGAGCGCCTGGCTTAGAAAGCGGCCTCCGCCCGGGCCACCCGGGCGTCTTTCGTTCCACAAGGTGCTGCCATGGCGAGACGGTGCGCGATCACGGGCCGAGGCGTTCAGGTCGGCCACAATGTGAGCCACGCCAACAACAAGACCAAGCGGCGCTTCCTGCCGAACCTGCAGACCATCTCGCTGCTCTCCGACGCGCTCGGCGGCGCGGTGCGCTTGCGCCTGACCGCCCACGGCATCCGCACCGTCGAGGCGAATGGCGGCATCGACGCCTATCTCCTCGGCATGCCGGCCCGGAAGCTCCCCGCTGAGGCACGCCGCCTCAAGCGCCGCATCGAGCGCGCCCAGGAGCGCAAGAAGGCGGCTGCTTAAGCCTCCTGCGCCAGCGCGCGCAGGATCACCAGGAATCTCTCGAGGCTCTCGGCGACCGTCCCGGTCGTGGGAATGCGCGTCACGTCGGGTCCCTCGACCTCGACCGCGCTCGCGCGCGAGAGCCGCTGCTCGATCTCGTCGTCGCTCTCGCGGCCACGGCCCGCGAGGCGCTCGGCCAACACCTCCGGCGGCGCCCAGGCCTCGACGATGTGTAGCGGCTGGTAGCGCTGGCGCGCCTCGGGGATCACCGAGCGCGAGACATTCACCACCGCGTGGCGGCCCTGGTTGAGCGCCGTCTCGATCGTGATCGGGATCCCGTAGCCGAGCCCATGGGCACGCCAGGCGAGCGCGAAGGCGCCGGCGGCCATCGCCGCGGCGAAGGCTCCGGGCGCCATGGTCTCGTTGTCCTCGATGCCAATCACCTGTGGACGCGTAATTGCGCGGCGCGGAAACACGAAGCGGGCATCGCCCTTGAGCGCGGCGCGGGCGCCCGCGATCAAGGTGTCCTTTCCGGCACCACTCGGCCCCACCACGAGGATCAGCGTGCCGCTCGGGCTGACGGACATCGCCACTCAGAGCCCCAGCGCGATACGCGCGCTGGCGTGCGTGACGATGCCGGTCGCGAGATCGATGCTCATGAGGTCCTCGCCAATCAGCACGGGGCCGCGATAGTCCCGGCGCACCTCCGCCACGACGGCCGCCTTGTCGAATTTCGTGGGCACGAAGTGGTTGAGCATCAGGCAGCGCACCTGCGCCTCGGCCGCGATCTTGCCGACCTCGGCCGAAGCCGTGTGATAGCGCGCGACATTCGCAAGGCCCTGCTCGGTGCGCACGCCGGGCTCCGGCCGCATGATCCCGTGGATGAAGCACTCGTGCACCAGTAGATCCGCACCGCGCGCTGCCGCGGTGAGCGCGGGGCAAGGCGCAGTGTCGCCGCTGAAGACCGCACGCCGTCCGGCTGCCTCGATCACGAAGCCGAAAGCCTGCTTGACCGGAAAATGATCGACTGCGACCGCGCGCACGACCACGTCGTCGAGGCGCAGCACCTCGCCCTCGGTGATCTCGATGACCTCGACCTCGAGCGCTGCCGTCGAGGGCCGGAGCTCGTGCGCGACGCGCTGCTCGAGCTCCGGGCGCCAGAGCGCCATCAACCCATCGACGAACCGCTGCGTACCCTCGGGCCCATAGATGCGCTGTGGCCGGCCGCGGCCCTGGTGCCAGCTCGAGATCACCAGCTGAAAGAGATCGACGATATGATCGGAGTGCAGATGAGTCAGCAGGACGGCATCGAGATTGGCGCCGCTGCTGCGGGCGGAAACCAGCCTCTGGGTGGCGCCCGAGCCCACGTCGATCAGGAGCTGCCGCCCACCCTGCTGGACCAGGCTCGCGGGACCCAGCCGCTCGGGGTCGCATTGCGGGCAGCCCGTGCCGAGCAGGGTGACCTTCATGGCGCCCCACTCCCCCCGTCGGCTGCCGTCAGTCGAGCGCGGGCCGTGGTGCGGGATAGCTGCGCTCGAAGGCGCGCGCCGCCCGCAGCACCAGCGCGTCCGCGTAGAGACGGCCCACGATCTGAAGGCCGATGGGCAAGCCCGCCGAGGTGAGGCCGCAGGGTACGCTCGCCGCGGGCTGGCGCGTCAGGTTGAAGGGATAGCTGAACGGCGTCCAGTCGATCCATTCCTTCTCGCGAGCGGGATCATAGAGGTCCGTCCCGACCTTGAGCGCCGGCACCGCGGTGCTCGGCGTGATCAGGAGATCGTAGCGCTGATGGAAGATGTTCATCTGACGGCCGAGATCGGTGCGCGCGATGTCGGCGGTGAGGAAATCCATCGCCGATAGCTTCTCGCCGCGCTCGACGTGGACCAGGAGGCCGGGATCGAGGCGCTTCCTTTGCGTTGCATTGAAGTGCCCCAGCGCCTTGGCGGCGCCTGAGTACCAGAGCGTGAGCCACGCGGCGCGCGGATCATCAAAGCCGGGATCGACCGCGTCCACTTCGGCGCCGAGCTCCGAGAATGTCTTGGCGGCGCGCTCGACCGCGGCCGCCACCTCCTTGTGCACGTTGCCGGCATAGCCGAGGGTCGCGCTATAGGCGATGCGCAGGCCTTTGATGCCGTCCTCGAGCCCCGTGCGATAGTCAGTGCCGTCTCGCGGCAGCGCATAGGGGTCGCGGATATCGGCGCCGGTGAGCACATTCAGCAGCAACGCGCAGTCCTGCACCGTGCGCGCCATCGGGCCCGTATGTGCGAGCAATCCGAAGGGGCTCGCGGGATAGGCGGGAACACGCCCGAAGGTCGGCTTCAGGCCCGGCGTTCCCGTGAAGCTGCAGGGAATCCGGATCGAGCCGCCGCCGTCGGTGCCGAGGCCCACGGGGCCGAGCCCCGCCGCGATCGCCGCCGCGGCGCCGGTGCTGCTGCCGCCCGGCGTGTGCTCGAGATTCCAGGGGTTGCGGCTGATGCCGCTCAAGGGGCTGTCGCCGAGCGCCTTCCAGCCGAATTCGGGCATGGTGGTCTTGCCGAGGAAAACCGCACCGGTCTCGCGGAGCCGCGCGACGGGCGGCGCGTCCTCCTCCCAGGGCTGGTCGCGGTCGATCAGCGTGGAGCCGCGAAGCGTCGGCCAGCCGCGGGTCAGGAACAGGTCCTTGATGGTGACAGGCACGCCATCGAGCAGCCCCAGGGGCTCGCCCTTCTGCCAGCGCGCCTCGGAGGCGCGGGCCGCCTTGAGCGCACCCTCGGGATCGCGCAGCGTGAACGCGTTGAGCTTCGGCTCCAAACGCTCGATCCGCCGGAGGATCGCCGCCGTCGCCTCGACCGGGGAGAGCGACTTATTCCGGAATTTCTCGACCAGCTCAGTCGCGGAAAGGAACGAGAGATCTCGATCGGCGGAAGCGGTC
>DATEGF010000279.1:0-7976 GCA_035280245.1 Allostellaceae bacterium | reverse complement strand
TCATCGCGGTTGATCTTAATGCAAGGCGCGGCGCCGTTGTGACCTGAATCACTTGAGCCCGGTTCGCCCTGTGCGATACTCGTCGTCGGCGGGTACCAGGTCGGGGGACCGGGGATGGCCGCATCGGGGAAGCCTTTTTCGCTGATCCTGATCAAGCCGTCGCATTACGACGACGACGGCTACGTCATTCAATGGTTCCGCTCTGCCATCCCCTCCAACAGCCTCGCGGTGCTCTACGGCCTGGCGCTCGATTGCATCGAGCGGCAGGTGCTCGGCCCCGACGTCGAGATCGAGCTCACGGCGCTCGACGAGACCAACACGCGCATCAGGCCTGAGCGCATCGCGCGGCGGATCGGCGCCGGCGGCGGCCTCGTGTGCCTGGTCGGCGTACAGTCCAATCAATTTCCGCGCGCGATGGATATCGCGCGGCCGCTGCGCGATGCCGGCGTCCAGGTCTGCATCGGCGGCTTCCACGTCTCCGGCTGCCTTTCGATGCTCCCGGAGGTGCCGCCCGAGCTCAACGAAGCGATGGCGCTCGGCATCTCGCTTTTTGCCGGCGAGGCCGAGGGGCGGTTCGAGGAGGTGCTGCGCGACGCCCGCGCCGGCACCCTCAAGCCGCTCTACAACTACATGGCTGAGCTCCCCAACCTCGCGGGCGTGCCAGCGCCAGTGCTTCCGGCGACCCGCATCAAGCGCACCAGCGGCCACCACACCAGCCTCGACGCGGGCCGCGGCTGCCCGTTCCAGTGCTCCTTCTGCACCATCATCAACGTGCAGGGCCGGCAGTCGCGGCGCCGCTCGGCGGATGATGTCGAGCAGATCATCCGACGCAACCTGGCGCAGGGCATCGACCGCTTCTTCATCACGGACGACAACTTCGCGCGCAACAAGGACTGGGAGAGCATCTTCGACCGGTTGATCGAGCTTCGTGAGGGCGAGAAGGCCAACATCAAGTTCATCATCCAGGTCGACACGATGTGCCACCGGATTCCGAACTTCATCGAGAAGGCCGGGCGCGCTGGCGTCACCCGCGTCTTCATCGGCCTCGAGAGCATCAACCCCGACAGCTTGCTCGGCGCCAAGAAGCGGCAGAACAAGATCACCGAGTACCGCAAGATGCTGCTCAAGTGGAAGGCGGTTGGCGCCACCACCTACGCCGGCTACATCCTGGGCTTCCCGACCGACACGCCGGAGACGATCCTCCGCGACATCCGCATCATCCAACGCGAGCTGCCGATCGACCTGCTGGAGTTCTTTTGTCTCACGCCGCTGCCGGGCTCGGAGGACCACAAGCGCCTCCACCTGGCGGGCGCGCCGCTCGATCCCGACCTCAACAAGTACGACCTCGAGCACGTCTGCACGACGCATCCCCTGATGAGCAAGGCGGAGTGGGAGAAGATTTATCGTGACGCCTGGGACACCTTCTACTCGGCGGAGCACATGGAGACTGTGATGCGCCGCGCCGCGGCGACCGGCATCGGTGCCGGCAAGATGCTGTTCCTGCTGCTCTGGTTCTACGGCTGCATCAGCGTCGAGCGCATCCATCCGCTGGAGGGCGGCTTCATCCGCCGCAAATACCGCTGCGACCGGCGCTCGACGCTGCCGCGCGAGAACCCGCTTGTGTTCTATCCGCGCTACGCCGCCGAGTTCGTGGAGAAGCACATCCGCCTTGTCCACATGATCTGGCGCTTCGGCCGCATCCGGCGCCGCCTCAAGCGCGATCCGACGTCGCGCACCTACACCGACCAGGCCCTGACTCCCGTGACCGAGACCGAGCTCGATGCCCTCGAGATGTTCAGCGCCACCGACGCCGCCAAGACGGCCGCCGAGAAGGTGCGCAAGGAGAGCAAGGCCCGCGCTGCCGCGTAGTGACGCGCGCTCTAGGCTCTGGCTCTTTGGAGCGCTTCCACTATAGTGACGCCACGCCCCAATCCCGTGGTTTTCCCATCCAAGGCCGATCGATGCCATGACACGCGACACCATGGAATACGACGTCGTGATCGTGGGCGCGGGTCCGGCAGGGCTCGCGGCGGCGATCCGGCTGAAGCAGCTCGCGACGGAGCACCAGAAAGAGCTCTCGGTCTGCGTCGTCGAGAAAGGCTCGGAGGTCGGCGCGCACATCCTCTCGGGCGCGGTGGTGGAGCCGCGGGCGATCAACGAGCTGTTTCCGGATTGGCGCGAGCGCGCCGCGCCGCTCAACACGCCCGTCCAGAAGGACCGCTTCCTGTTCCTGACGGAGCGCAGGGCGATCCGTCTCCCGACGCCGCCGCAGATGCACAATCACGGCAACTTCATCGTGAGCCTCGGCAACGTGTGCCGCTGGCTCGGGAAAGAGGCGGAGGCGCTCGGCGTCGAAATCTATCCGGGCTTTGCCGCGGCGGAGGTCCTGTTCGACGAGGCCGGCGCCGTCGCGGGCGTCGCCACTGGCAGCATGGGTGTCGGACGCGATGGCAAGCACACCGATAATTTCCAGGAAGGCGTCGAGCTTCGCGGCAAGCGCACGCTCTTTGCCGAAGGCTGCCGGGGCTCGCTCACGAAGTCGCTGACGCAGCGCTTCGGGCTGCGCGAGGGCATCGATCCCCAGACCTACGGCATCGGGATCAAGGAGCTCTGGGAGGTGAAGCCGGAGCAGCATCGCCTGGGCGAGGTCGTGCACACCGTGGGCTGGCCCATGGACGCCAAGACCTACGGCGGCTCGTTCCTCTACCATCTCGAGAACCATCAGGTGGCCGTGGGCTTCGTGGTGGGCCTCGATTACGAGAATCCGTTCCTGAGCCCCTTCGACGAGTTCCAGCGCTTCAAGACTCATCCGGCGGTCCGGCCCACCTTCGAGGGCGGACGCCGCATCGCCTATGGCGCGCGCGCGCTCAACGAAGGCGGCTTCCAGGCGATCCCGAAGCTCTCGTTCCCGGGCGGGCTGACGATCGGCTGCGCCGCGGGTTTCCTCAACGTGCCCAAGATCAAGGGCAGCCACACCGCCATGAAGTCCGGGATGGTGGCGGCGGAGACGGTGTTCCGGCAGCTCCACAGCGATGCCGCGGCCGACTATCGCGCGGCGCTGGAGGCGAGCTGGATCTGGGACGAACTTTATCGCGTGCGCAACATCCGGCCGGGGTTCCGCTGGGGCCTGCTGCCGGGCCTCGCCTATGCCGCCCTCGACACCTACGTGTTGCGCGGCCGCGCGCCATGGACCATGCACCACACGCCCGACTACCTGCATCTCAAAAAGGCGGCGGCGTGCAAACCGATCGTCTATCCGAAGCCCGACGGCAAGGTCAGCTTCGACAAGCTCTCCTCGGTGTTCATCTCGGGCACCAATCACGAGGAGAACCAGCCGGTCCACCTGCAGCTGAAGAACCCCGAGGTCGCGATCGACGTGAACTACGCGCTCTACGGTGGACCCGAGCAGCGCTATTGCCCTGCCGGCGTCTACGAGTTCGTGAAGTCCGAGGGCGGAACTGAGCGCCTGCAGATCAACGCGCAGAACTGCGTCCACTGCAAGACCTGCGACATCAAGGATCCCACGCAGAATATCAACTGGGTGGTACCCGAGGGCGGTGGCGGCCCCAACTATCCGAACATGTGATCGCGCCGGGCCAGCCTATAGTATGATGTCCAATAGCACGTTCACTCGCCGGCGGCGCGGGCCGGCGGACAGGATGCACGAGAGCAATGGTCAATAGATCCAAGATGATCGGGCGAGCGGCGGTGATCGCCGTCGCGGCCGTGCTGGCGGCCTGCGGGCAGGCTCCTTCCCAGGGTGCCACGACGGCGCCCAAAGCGCCTGTCGTGGTCACCGACCCCATCGCGACGGAAAGCGCGCTTGGCAGCTACCTCGCGGGCAGTCTCGCGCAGCAGGAGCACGCCTATGGGCCCGCCGCCGAATATCTCGAGCGCGCGCTCAAGGGCGATCCCGACAACGCGGATTTGCTGCGCCGCGCCTTCCTGTTGCGGCTCAGCGGGGGCGACGGCGACCGCGCCGCGGCGCTCGCCAAGCGACTGGTCGCGGCCGATCCGCGTGCGGGCCTCGCCTCGCTGGTGCTGCTGATCGAGCAGGTGAGAACGGGAGACGACGCCGGCGCCGCGAGCGCCGTCGACCGGCTTCCGATCGACGGCCTCCTGCGCTTCTCCGCGCCGCTGATCACCGCCTGGGTCAAGGCCGGCCAGCACGACCAGAAGGCGGCGCTCACCGCGCTCGACCAATACGACAAGCTGCGCGGCTTCGACGCGCTCAAGGAGTTTCACCTCGCGCTCATCGACGACTATCTCGGCGACGTCGACGGCGCGAGCCAGACCTACAAGAAGGTCCTCGGCCGGAGCGAGCGGCTCAATTGGCGCACGGCGGACATCGCGGGCCGCTTCCTCGAGCGCCATGGTCGCGCGCCGGAGGCAAAGGCGCTTTACGAGCGCTTCCTCCGCGAGAACCGCGACAGCGCGGACCTGGTGCAGCCGGCTCTCGCCCGCATCCCGGCGGGACAGATTCCGCCGGCGACGGTCGGAGATCTGAAGGACGGCGTCGCCGAGGCGCTGTTCGATCTCGCAAGTGTTCTCAATGGGCGCGACACGCAGGATCTGGCGCTGGTCTACGCCCGGCTCGCCCTCCAGCTCTCGCCCAAATATGTCCTGGCGCAGTTGCTGATCGCGGAGATCGCCGAGGCCGAGCAGCGGCCGGCAGAGGCCCTCGCGGTCTATCGCGCGGTCGATCCCGGCTCGCCCTTGAGCTGGAGCGCGCGGCTGCGCGCCGCCGAGGTGCTCGATCAGCTCGATCGCACCGACGAGGCGGTCAAGGAGCTCACGCAGATGGCGACGGAGCGCCCCGATGCGGCGCTGCCCCTGATCCAACTCGGCGATATCCTGCGCGGCCGCAACCGGTTCGCCGAGGCTGTGACCGCTTACGACGGCGCCGTCACGCGCTCCAATGCCGTCGACGGCCGAAACTGGAGCCTCTACTACAGCCGCGGCATCGCGCTCGAGCGATCGGGACAATGGCCGCGCGCCGAGGCCGACTTTATGAAGGCGCTCGATATCCAGAAGGACCAGCCGCTGGTGCTCAACTACCTCGGCTATTCCTGGGTCGAGAAGCGAGAGCACCTCGACAAGGCGCTCAAGATGATCGAGCGCGCGGTCGAGCTCCGGCCGAACGACGGCTATATCGTCGACAGTTTGGGTTGGGCACACTTCCAGCTCGGCGACTATCCGCAGGCGACGCAGTATCTCGAGCGCGCGATCGAGCTGCTGCCGGAGGATCCCACCATCAACGACCACTTGGGCGATGCCTATTGGCGGAGCGGCCGGCTCGCCGAGGCGCGCTACCAGTGGCACCGCGCGCTGCAATTCCAGCCCGAGGCGGACGAGGTGAAGACGATCGACGCGAAGCTCGACAAAGGCCTGGCGGCGCCGCCCGCGACGAGCTCGAAAGGCGGCTGAGTCTCCTGGAGCATTTTCCGCCGTAGTCGACGCCGGTTCGGCGCAGAAAATGCGACCAACGCAAGAATCGCTGAGCTTGGTCCGGCGCGCGGCTCCCGCGAAGCTCAATCTCTATCTGCATGTGCTCGGCCGCCGCGATGACGGCTACCACCTGCTCGACAGCCTGGTCGCCTTCGCGGATATCGCCGACATCGTAACCGCGCGGCCGGCCGACGCGCTCTCGCTCGAGATCACCGGCCCGTTCGCGACGGCACTCCAAGGCGATCCATCCGAGAACCTGGTCTGGCGCGCGGCGAGCGCGCTGGCCGCGAGGGCCGGGATCGAGGCCAAGGCGGCGCTTACACTCGAGAAGAACCTGCCTGTCGCCTCCGGGATCGGCGGCGGCTCCAGCGACGCTGCGGCGGCGCTCAAGGCGCTGGGCGAGCTTTGGCGCCTCGACCTTGGCGAGCGAACGTTCCAGGGCCTGGCGGAGAGCCTCGGCGCCGACGTGCCTGTGTGCCTCTTCGGCGAGACCGCGTGGCTCGGGGGTATCGGTGAGCGCGTGGCGCCCGCGCCATCCCTGCCGCCCGCCTGGGTGGTGCTGGTCAATCCCGCCGTGAGCCTCGCGACGCCCGCGGTCTTCAAGGCACGGGCGGGCGCCTTCTCCGAGCCTGCACGCTTCGAGACGGCGCCCGAGGACGCCGCGACGCTCGCGCGCCTCCTCGAGGCGAGACGGAACGACCTCACGCCGGCCGCCGTCGCCCTCGCACCCGATGTCGCCGCTGCCCTGCGCGCCCTCGAGGCCGAGACGGGCGCCCTCATTGCGCGCATGAGCGGCAGCGGCGCCACGTGCTTCGCGCTCTTCGCGGACGCCGATTCCGCCGCGAGGGCTGCTGGCCGACTGGGCCGAGCGCATCCGGGCTGGTGGGTTGCCGCCGGGCGCCTGCTCTGACGGGGACCGGGCACGGTCTCAGTTTGAAATCTGATGACCCTTGACGCCGTTCTCGGCGCTCCCATGCTTGGCCGCAGGCATCTCGGGAGGAACCCATGGCCAAGGGATATTGGATCACTTTCTATCGTTCGATTTCCAACCCCGCCGCGCTGGCGGCCTATGCCAAGCTCGCTGGCCCAGCCGTGATCGCCAACGGCGGCCGTTTCCTCGCTCGCGGCGGTACCGTCAAAACCTATGAACAAGGCATTGCCCAGCGGACTATAGCAATCGAGTTCGACAGCGTTGAAAAGGCCATCGCCGCCCATGACAGCCCCGCCTATCAAGAGGCACTCGCCGCCCTCGGTAACACGTGCGAGAGGGACATGCGCATCGTCGAGGGCGTGGACTGATGCCTAAAGGCCCCAGAGGTGAGAAGCGCCCCGCCGACGTGATTGGCGCCGCGATCATGGTGGCGAAGATCGCCACGGGCGAGATCGAGGACACGCGGCGCGACCCGGGCAAGGAATACGCGCGCAAGGGCGGCTTGAGGGGCGGGAAGGCGCGCGCCGCTGGGCACCGGGCGTATCTCCAAGCGGTCGAGGAAGCCTTCGGCGACGACATTGACTACGCCATGCTGGTGAAGCTCTACGGCAACGTGACCGACGCCGAGCACCGCTATAGCCCCGCCGAGTGCATTGGCGCCCGCAAGACTAGGATCACCGGCAACCCCGACCGGGACCACGTGAGCACGTCCTACGTCGAGCGCCAGAACCTCACCATGCGGATGAGCATGCGGCGGTTCACGCGGCTGACGAACGCCCACAGCAAGAAGCTCGAGAACCATCACCACGCCCAAGCGCTCTATTTCATGTATTACAATTTCGTCCGGACCAATCAGGCCGTGCGGATGTCCCCTGCCATGGCGGCGGGGATCGGGACGCGGCTTTGGGAAATGGCCGATCTCGTCCGGATCACGGACGAATTTCAGGCCCGGGCGTCAAACTGAGACAGTGCCGGGGACCGGCCCGGCTGGCCGTTGGCGGGGCCTGATGATTTAATGCGCCGATGACCACGAAGCCGGACCCACAGTCGCATCCGCGGCCCCTCTGGGATGCGGGGTTGGATTATATCCGGGTCGCGCTGCGCGACGTCGAAGTCGAGGCCCAAGTGGGCTTACATCCCTGGGAGCGGCACCCGGATCGGCCGAGCCGGCTCCTGGTGAGCGTCGAGATGTTTGCGCACCTCGCTCGCGATCAGGTGGGCGCGCACACCAAGCCCTTCATCGACTATGACCGCGTCCGCACTGGCCTCAAGGGCTGGTCCGCGCGGCCGCATACGCCGCTCCTCGAGACGCTCGCCGAGGACGCCGTGGCGCTCTGCTTCGCCGATCCCGCGGTCGAGGCGTGCCGCGTCTCGGTCGTGAAGCCGGATATCTTCAACGACGCCGCGGGCGCCGGCGTCGAGATCTATCGCGTGCGGCCGCGGAGCGGCTGACGGGCGATGGCCGAGCAGCGCACCGCACTCATCACCGGCGCTGCGCGGCGGATCGGCGCTGCCATCGCCCGCGATCTCGCGGCGAGCGGCTGGCGTGTGGTGGTGCATTACAGCCGATCGGAGACCGAGGCCAAGGCGCTCGCGG
>DATEGF010000278.1:0-11302 GCA_035280245.1 Allostellaceae bacterium | reverse complement strand
TTCCGGGTTTTCCCCTTGCGGGGTCAAGGGCTCTTCAGCAAGGTGACGGCGGATGAGCGCCCTCAAGACATCCATCGACACCCGCTCCGATAGCTTCCGCGCCAACCGCGAGGCCATGCAGGCCGAGGTCGACGATCTCGCGCGGCTGGTGGCGCAGATCCGGGTCGGGGGCGGCGAGGCCGCGCGCAAGCGGCACCTCGGCCGCGGCAAGCTGCTGCCGCGCGACCGCGTGCGCACGCTGCTCGATCCCGGTGCGCCCTTCCTCGAGCTCTCGCAGCTCGCCGGCTATCAGATGTATCCGGAGGAGGTACCTGCAGGTGGCATCATCACGGGCATTGGCTCGGTGATGGGCCGCGAATGCGTGATCGTCGCCAACGACGCCACCGTGAAAGGCGGCACCTATTTCCCGATCACCGTGAAGAAGCACCTGCGCGCGCAGGAGATCGCGCGGCAGAACAACCTGCCCTGCATCTATCTGGTCGACAGCGGCGGCGCGAACCTGCCGAACCAGGACGATGTGTTTCCCGATCGCGAGCACTTCGGCCGGATCTTCTTCAATCAGGCCACCATGTCGGCGGCCGGCATTCCGCAGATCGCGGTGGTGATGGGCTCGTGCACCGCGGGCGGCGCCTATGTGCCGGCAATGTCCGACGAGAGCATCATCGTGAAAGGGCAGGGCACGATCTTCCTCGGCGGCCCGCCGCTGGTGAAGGCGGCGATCGGCGAGATCGTCACCGCGGAGGAACTCGGCGGCGCCGACGTCCACAGCCGCATCTCCGGCGTCACAGACCACTACGCGCTCGACGACGCCCATGCGCTCGGTATTGCGCGCGGTATCGTCGGCCATCTCAATCGCGTGAAGCAGGTGGCACTCGAGGTCAAGCCGGCGGTCGAGCCGCTCTACGATCCCGCCGAGATCTACGGCGTGGTGCCGACAGACGTGCGCAAACCCTACGACGTCCGCGAGGTGATCGCGCGGGTCGTCGACGGCAGCGAGCTCGACGAGTTCAAGCGGCTCTACGGCGAGACCGTCGTCACCGGCTTCGCGCGGATCTGGGGCTACCCCGTCGGCATCATCGCCAACAACGGGATCCTGTTCTCGGAGAGCGCGCACAAGGCGACGCATTTCATCGAGCTCTGCGCCCAGCGCGGCATCCCGCTGGTGTTCCTGCAGAACATCTCGGGCTTCATGGTGGGTCGCAAATACGAGGCGGGCGGCATCGCCAAGGATGGCGCCAAGATGGTGACTGCGGTCGCCTGCGCGCGCGTGCCGAAATTCACCGTGATCATCGGCGGCAGCTTCGGCGCCGGCAATTACGGCATGTGCGGCCGCGCCTATGATCCGCGGTTCCTCTTCATGTGGCCGAACGCCCGCATCTCCGTGATGGGCGGCGAGCAGGCCGCCTCGGTGCTGGCCCAAGTGCGGCGCGACAATCTCGAGGCGCAGGGTCGGACCTGGAGCGCCGAAGACGAGGATGCCTTCAAGGCGCCGATCCGCGCGCAATACGAGACGCAGGGCCACCCGTACTACGCGAGCGCGCGGCTCTGGGACGACGGCGTGATCGATCCCGCGGAGACCCGGCGCGTTCTGGCGCTCGCGATCTCCGCGAGCCTCAACGCGCCCATCGAGCCGACGCGGTTCGGCGTGTTCCGGATGTGAGTGCGATGACCGAGCCCACCGTCCTCGTCTCCCGCGACAGCCGCGGCGTCACCACGGTGATGCTGAACCGGCCCGCGCTCCACAACGCCTTCGACGAGGCGCTGATCCAGCGGCTGATCGAGACGTTCGAGAGCGTCGAGCGCGACGACGCCTGCCGTATCATGGTCCTTGCTGGCGCCGGAAAGAGTTTTTCCGCCGGCGGCGACCTCAACTGGATGCGCCGTATGTCGGGCTACGGCTACGCCGAGAACCTCGCGGACGCTGGTGAGCTCGCGCGCCTCATGCGCACGCTCGACCAGTTGCCCAAGCCAACGGTGGCACGCGTTCACGGCGCCGTCTTCGCGGGCGGCCTCGGCCTCGTCGCTTGCTGCGATATCGCCGTGGCGGAGCAGGGCACGATCTTCTCGGTTTCCGAGGCGCGGCTGGGCTTGGTGCCCTCGGTGATCAGTCCCTATCTCATCCGGGCGATCGGCGCGCGCATGGCGCGGCGCTATTTCCTGACCGCCGAGCGCTTCTCCGCCGCCGAGGCCCACCGGATCGGCCTGGTCCACGAGGTGGTGCCTGCGGCCGCGCTCGATCCGAAAGTCGAGGCGATCGTGGCGGCGCTTCTCGATGGCGGCTCGGGCTCCCAAGCCCGCTCCAAGCGGCTCATCGCGGAGGTGACGGACCGGCCCATCGAGCAATCGGTCATCGACATCACCGCCCGCACCATCGCGGAGGCGCGGGCCTCCGACGAGGCCCGCGAAGGCCTCGCCGCTTTCTTCGAGAAACGCAAGCCGAGGTGGCGAGAGTAGACCGTCACGCTGGATCGACTCATTGCGTCCTTCGACTCTGCGCTTCGCGCAGGCTCAGGATGAGGGCATTGGTTATGCATAAAAGAAGACTCTTCATTCTGAGCCGCCTGCGATAGCAGGCGAGTCGAAGGACACACGATGCTTCTTCATCCGAACAGCAGCGTCTCGCTCTGCGGCCAGTGGAGCGTGACCTGCTCGCCGACGGCTGCGCGTCGCGCGGCCTCCGCTCTCGGCGCGCGGACCGTTAGGGTCGTGCCGCCGCCCCGAGCAAAGTATCGGATCGACTGACCGAGGTACTCGCAGACCTCGATCTCGGCCGGCAATGCGTTGATCGCCTCACTTCCGCTCGGCGCGACCAGGGCGATGGACTCCGGCCGCACCATCGCGCGAACCCGGGAGCCGACCGTGAACCCTGTCCGCTGCGCCCCGATCCGCTCGCCCGAGGCGAGGCGCACCCAGCTCGTCCCAACCTCCTTGCTCTCGAGCACGCCGTCCAAAAAATTCGACTCACCAAGGAAGCTCGCGACATAGGGCGTGCTCGGGCGCTCGTAGACGGCGTCGGGCGTGCCGATCTGATGGACTTCGCCCTCGTGCATGATGGCGATGCGGTCTGAGAGGATGAGGGCTTCCTCTTGGTCGTGCGTCACGTAGATCACGGTGATGCCGAGGCTCTTCTGGATGCGCTTGATCTCGAGCTGCATCTGCTCGCGGAGCTTGCGGTCGAGGGCCCCGAGGGGCTCATCCATCAGCAGGACCGGCGGCCGGAAGACGAGCGCGCGGGCGAGCGCCACGCGCTGCTGCTGGCCGCCGCTGAGCTCGGTCACGCGACGGCCGCCGTATCCCTCGAGCTGCACCATCGCGAGCGCCGATTGCGCGCGCTCCTGCGCCTCCGCGCGCCCGAGGTGACGCATGCGCAAGGGAAAGGCGATGTTCTCCGCGACGGTCATATGCGGAAAGAGCGCATAGCTCTGGAACACTACGCCGAGGTTGCGCTTGTCGGGCGGCTGCCTGACGATCGAGGCGCCGTCGACGAGGATGTCGCCGGCCGACGGCGTCACGAAGCCCGCGATCATCATGAGCGTCGTGGTCTTGCCGGAGCCGCTGGCGCCGAGCAGCGTCAGGAACTCACCGCGGGTGGCGATGAGATCGACGTCGCGGACTGCATGGATCGCGCCGAAACTGCGGCTGAGGCCAGCAAGGCGGATCTCGCCGCCGATGGTCGAGCCGGCGGTCACGCCGAGGCTCGGCGCTCGGCGCTGGTAAGGCGCCGCAGCAGGCTGATCGTGAGCAGACTCGCCACGGAGATGCCGAGCAGCAGGCTGGAGACCGCCGCCACCACGGGATTGATCTCGAAGCGCAGCCCGCTCCACATCTCCACGGGCAGCGTGATCGCGCTGGAGCCGCTGATATAGAGCGCCACCACCACCTCGTCGAAGGAAGTGATGAACGCGAAGATCGCCGCCACGATCAAGCCCGGCCGGATCATGGGTAGGGTCACCAGGAAGAATGCCTTCAGGGCCGAGGCGCCGAGGCTGCGCGCGGCCTGCTCGACGCGCCAGTCCATGCGCTGCAGAACGGCCGCGACATTGATGATGACGAACGGCAGCGCCAGCACGGTGTGAGCGAGCACCATACCCGGCAGCGTGCCGACCAAGCGGAACTGCGCGAAGACGCCGTACATCGAGACTGCCGAGACGATCGGCGGCACGATCATCGGTGTCAGCATGATGTAGATGAAGAGGTTGCGCAGCGCGATCCGGCCGCGGATCAGCGCGAGCGCGGCGATCGTGCCCAGCGCCGTCGCGAGGATCGTGACCGAGGCGGCGATCGCGAGGCTGTGCCAGGTGGCCGAGCGCCAATTCTCCTGATCGAAATACGCCTGGTACCAGGTCGTCGAGAATCCCTGCGGCGGAAACCGCAGGAGAGTGTCGGCATTGAACGACATCGGCACGACGATGAGGCTCGGCAGCACGAGGAAGAGGCAGACGAGCCCGGCGAAGCTCGCGAGCACCGCCGATCCCAGCGAGCGCGGCATCAGCGCGCCTCGGTCCAGAGAGAGTCGAGCCGGAACCAGCGCTGCGCCGCCAGGAAGAGCCCCATGGTGACCACCAGGAGGATGGTGCCGAGCGCTGCCGCGAGTTCCCAGTTCAATACTTTCGTCAAGTTGAAGTCGATGAGCTGCGCGATCAGGACGTCGCGCCGGCCGCCAAGCAGTGCGGGGATCACGAAGAAGCCGAGGCTCAGCACGAGCGTCACCAGGGCGCCCGCGAACACGCCCGGCAGGGTGAGCGGAAAGTAGACGTGCCAGAAGGTGCGCGGCGCCGAGGCGCCGAGGCTCCGCGCGGCCTGCAGCAGGCGCAGATCCATCTTCTCGATCTGCGCCGCGATCGGGAGGACCATGTAGGGCAGCATGATCTGGGTCATGCCGATGAGGACGCCCGGGGTGTTCTGCACGAGCTCGATCGGCTCGGAGATGAGCCCGAGGCGGAGCAGCAGCGTGTTCAGCAATCCGCTGGGGTGCAGCACGACGATCCAGCCGTAGGTGCGAACCAGCAGGTTCGTCCAGAATGGCATCAGCACGGCCGCAAGCAGCACGAGCCGCCACCAGCCGCGGGCACGCGTGAGCGCGACCGCGAACGGGTAGCCCACGGCGAAATCGATGAGCGTCACCAGGCCCGCGACCCACGCGGTCTTCCAGAGGACGAGGCCATAGACCGGCGTGGTCGCGATCCGCTGGTACTGCTCGAGGCTCCACGCGCCCGTCTTCGCGTGGAAGCTGGTCTCGATCAGCAGCGCCAGCGGATAAAGGAGGAAGATCGCGACGAAGAGCAGCGCCGGCAGACCCAGGAGTCCCACGCGCGTCAGCCGGCGCCGATCCGGATCAATGCGCGCGGACACTGGCTCATGGCCGCGAGGCCCGAGGGCCGCGCCGCTAACCCCCACGTCCGCCTCGGGCGCCGGCGATCAGGTCAGACGCCAGGCGTCGAGTTTCTCCTGCGTCTTCTCGAGATTGTCGCCCCACCACTTCTCGTTCATCAGCACGGTCTTGCCCTGCTGCTGCGGGCCGTTGCTCAGCTGCTCGGCGCGGCCGGGCGGCAGCATGTCGTAGGCCTTCGGCGTCACGAGGCCGTAGGTGTAGGCCATGCCGATCGCCTTCTGTCCGTCGAGGCTGGTCATGAAGGCGAGGAGCTTCATGGCATTCGCCTTGTTGGGCGCGCCCTTGATCACGACGTAGGAGGTCCAGGTGAGCTGGCTCTGGTTGTACTCGATTGCAACCGGTGCGCCCTTGTCCTGAATGAATTTCGCGCGCCCGTCCGCCACCAGCCCCAGTACGCCCTGCTCGTCCTGCATGAACTGTACGGCCTGGGCATTGGTCTCGTACCAGAGGACGTTGTCCTTGATCTTGTCGAGCTTCTTGAGCGCGCGGTCGACGTCGAGCGGATAGAGTTTGTCCGCGGCGACGCCGTCGGCCAGCAGCGCCGCCTCGAGCGCGCCGCCGTTGGCCTTCGAGTAGATGACGCGCTTCCCCGGGAATTTCGCGGTGTCCCAGAACTCAGCGAAATTATGCGGATGGTTGTCGCCAGGAAATTTCTTGGTGTTGTAGGCGATGACCCGCGACCAGAAGGCCTCGGGGAGCGAGTAGTCCGTGAGCAGGTTCTCGCCCTTGATCAGCTGATCGGTCGGGATCACCGAGAAATCGAGCTTCTCGACCAGGCCCTCACGCGGTCCGATCCACTGGAAATCCGGATTGACCTCGGCGACGTCCCACTCGGTATTGCTGGCCTTGACCATGGCGCGGATCTTGCCGTAGTCGGGCCCGTCGATCGTGCGCACCTTGATACCGGTCTGCTGCGTGAAGGGCTCGAACCAAGCCTTGCGCATGGCGTCGGCCCAGCTTCCACCCCAGGTCGCATAGACCACCTCGCCCTCGGCCGCGCGTGCGAAGCGCAGAGGTAGGGGCGCCGCTATCACAGAGGCCGTGGCCGCCTTGAGCAGCGTGCGCCGCGTCGGCGCCGTCGTGCCTGAACGCGTTGTCGGACCCGCCATTGTCGTATTCCTCCCTCGCTAAAACGCCCCGCTGCGATGCCAGGGGTTTTGATCCTATACTGGGTCTCCCGCCTTGCAAGGAGTCCGAGCCATGGCCCTACCGAAGTCTCGCAGGCTCGATTTCTCCGAGGTCCCGGTGATCGACATCGGGCCCTTGGTGGAAGGCAAGAGCCCCATCGGTACCATCGACGCGCTCCGGCGCGCGGCCAGCGATGTGGGATTCCTCTATGTGCGCAATCACGGTATTCAGCGCGACCTGATCCCAAGGCTCGTCGAGCAGGCGGCGCTGTTCTTCGGCCGGCCCATGGACGAGAAGATGCAGATCGTCGTGAACCCGCGCATGCGCGGCTATCTCCCGCTTGGCTACAAGAGCTACGAGGGTGAGGCGACCGCAGGGAAGAGCCACCAGGAGGGCTTCTGGGTCGGGCACGAGCGTCCGACCACCGCCGAGAGCCCGCTCGACGGCGCTAATATCTGGCCCGAGAATCCGACGGGGCTGAAGCCCGCGATGCTGGCCTATTTCACCGCGGTCGAGAAGCTGAGCCATATACTCATGCGCGGCTTCGCGCTGGCGCTCGACCTCAAGCCGGATTTCTTCGAGCCGATCTTTAGCGCGCCGATGTCGCGCCTCAAGCTCAACCACTATCCGCCGCAAGACGAGCCCGAGCGCGAGAACGAGATCGGCGTGGTGCCGCATTCGGATTCCGGCGGCTTTACGATCCTGTGGCAGGACAACAACGGCGGCCTCGAGATCCAGAGCAAGAGCGGCGAGTGGGTCGGCGCGCCGCCGATCCCCGACACTTACGTGATCAATCTCGGCAACATCATGCAGATCTGGACGAACGGGCGCTTCTCCTCGACGCCGCATCGGGTGATCAACCGCGGCGGCAAGGATCGCTATTCGATCCCGCTCTTCGTCAATCCGAACCGAGATGTCGTCATCGAGCCGCTGATCGGCGGCAGCGAGCCCGATTTCGAGCCGTTCATGTTTGGCGACTACCAGCGCAAGTCCTACCGCCGGAGCTTCCCGGTCGCCAACATCGCGTGATCGAGGAACGACGGCGCGGCAGCCAGGGCACGTGTTCCAGAAGATCCTGATCGCGAACCGCGGCGAGATCGCCTGCCGCGTCGCGCGGACGGCGCGGCGGATGGGCATGCGGACCGTGGCGGTCTATTCCGAGGCCGATCGCGACGCGCTCCACGTTGCCATGGCCGACGAGGCGGTCGCGATCGGTCCCGCGCCCGCACGCGAAAGCTATCTGGTGGGCGAGCGGATCATCGATGCCGCGCGCTCGACGGGCGCCCAGGCGATCCATCCGGGCTACGGCTTCCTGTCGGAGAATGCGGAGTTCGCGGAGGCCTGCGCCTCCATGGGCGTGGTCTTCATCGGCCCGCCCGCCGCTGCCATCCGCGCCATGGGCGACAAGGCCGCCGCCAAGGCGCTGATGGAGAAAGCGGGCGTCCCCGTGGTGCCCGGTTATCACGGCGAGGACCAGAGCGAGGCGCGGCTTCTCAAGGAAGCCGATCGGATCGGATATCCCGTGCTGATCAAGCCGTCCGCTGGCGGCGGCGGCAAAGGCATGAGGATCGTCACGGAGCACGCGGGCTTCGCGACCGCGATCGTGGGGGCGAAGCGCGAGGCCGTGGCCGCCTTCGGCGACGACCGCGTGCTCATCGAGCGCTATCTGACGAAGCCGCGGCACATCGAGGTGCAGGTGTTCGGCGATCGCGCCGGCAATCTCCTGCACCTCTTCGAGCGCGATTGCTCGATCCAGCGCCGCCATCAGAAAGTGATTGAGGAGGCACCGGCGCCTGGCCTCGGCGACACGCGGCGGCGCCGGATGGGCGAGGTCGCGATATCGGCGGCGCGCGCCGTCGGGTACATCGGCGCGGGCACCGTCGAGTTCATCGTCGAGGGCGACGATTTCTTCTTCATGGAGATGAACACGCGGCTCCAGGTCGAGCATCCCGTGACCGAGGGGATCACCGGCCTCGATCTCGTGGAATGGCAACTGCGCGTCGCCTCTGGTGAGCCGCTGCCCCTCACGCAAGACCAGATCCGCTGCCGCGGTCACGCGATCGAGGCGCGGCTCTACGCCGAGGATCCCCAGCGCAACTTCCTGCCGAGCACGGGTCGGCTCGCGACCCTCGCGCCACCGGCGGGAGCAGGCATCCGCGTCGACACGGGCGTGCGTGCCGGCGACGCGGTCTCGGTCCATTACGATCCGCTGATCGCGAAGCTGATCGTTTGGGGCGAGGATCGTGAGACCGCTGTACGCCGCCTCGCAAATGCGCTCGCGACCTATCGTATCGGTGGCCTCGCCACCAACCGCGAGTTCCTCTTTCACGTCGCGGTCCATCCGGCCTATCGCGCGGGCGAGATCGACACCGGTTTCATCGAGCGGCATCGCGAGGCGCTGATCCCGCCGCCGGCGCCGGCACCCGCTGCCGCATTGGCGGCCGCGAGCCTCGCCCGCGTGCTCGCTCAGGTACAGGCCTCGCGCGAGACTGCCGCGGCAACGGACGATCCGTACTCGCCCTGGCGCGTGAGCGACGGCTGGCGCCTCAACGGCGCGACCTATCGGGATCTCCGCTGGCAGGACGGCGTCGGCGAGCGCACGGTCCGCGTCCACTATCGTCGAGACGGCTATCGCCTGGAGATCGGCGAGGAGGTCGGCGACGCGGCGGCGCGATGGGAGAGCGATGGCGCGCTCGTGCTCACGCTCGAGGGCACCGTGCATCGCGCGGCTCTGCTGCAGGACGGCAATCCCACCGTCATCCTGCTCGACGGCATCGAGTATCGCCTCAGCCTCATCGATCCGCTACAGCCCAAGGTGGAGCTAGACGCGACCGGCGGCCGGCTCACCGCGCCGATGCCCGGCAAGGTCATCGAGGTGACGGCGCGGCCGGGTCAGCGCGTGAAGCGAGGCGAGGCGCTCCTTGTGCTCGAGGCCATGAAGATGGAGCATACGATCGTGGCGCCTGCGGATGGCATCATCGACGGCGTGCATTTCTCTCCCGGTGACCTCGTCGAGGAGGGCGCGGCGCTGATCGCGTTCTCGGCCGACGGCAAGGAGGCGGCCCGTGCGCCTTCCCGCTGAGGTCCGCATGGTCGAGGTGGGTCCGCGCGACGGGCTCCAGAACGAAGCAAAGTCGGTTTCCGCAGCGGTCAAGATCGCGCTGATCGAGCGGCTCGCGGATGCGGGTCTGCGCGCGGTCGAGGCGGGTGCGTTCGTCTCGCCCAAGTGGATCCCGCAGATGGCCGATAGCGCGGCGGTACTGGCCGGCCTCGAGCGCAAACCCGGTGTGCGCTATCCCGTTTTGGTGCCGAACATGAAGGGCTATGAGGCCGCGCGCTCGGCGGGTGCCGAGGAGATCGCGGTCTTCGCGGCGGCGTCCGAGACGTTCTCCCAGCGCAATACGAATTGCTCCATCGCCGAAAGCTTCGACCGGTTCGCGCCCGTGGTCGCGGCGGCGAAACGCGACGGCGTCGCGGTGCGCGGCTACGTCTCCTGCGTGGTCGATTGCCCTTACGAAGGATCGATCGCACCCAAGGCCGTGGCGAGCGTTGCACGCCGCCTCCTCGAGCTCGGCTGCTACGAGGTCTCGCTCGGCGAGACCATCGGCACCGCAACGCCGGCGTGGATGCAAGGCATGCTTGCCGTCGTGATGGAGGCGGTGCCGCGCGAGAAGCTCGCCGTGCACCTCCACGACACATACGGCCAAGCGCTCGCCAATCTGATGGCGGCGCTGGAGCTCGGCGTCGCGGTCGCCGACAGCTCGGTGGCGGGGCTCGGCGGTTGCCCCTACGCTGAGGGAGCGAGCGGCAATGTCGCGAGCGAGGACGTGCTCTATCTCCTAGACGGCCTCGGCATCCGTACCGGTGTCGATCTGGTGAAACTGGCGGCCGCCGGGCGGTTCATCTGCGCGGAGCTGGGCCGCGAGCCCGTGTCCAAGGTCGCCCGCGCGCTCGCGGCGAAAGCGGCGGCCTGATCGATGCCGCTCAATCTTATCAAGCTCGCGGTCGGAGCGGAGGACATCGCCGACCTGCGGCAGTGGCAGCGGCGGCGCAAGAAGGAGCGCGGCTTCTCCGCCTTTTACACGCGCAATACGCCGCGGCGCGCAGAGGAGCTGCTGGATGGCGGCTCCATCTACTGGGTGATCAAGGGCTATGTGCGCGTGCGCCAGCTCCTGAAGGGCTTCACCTCGACGGCCGACGACGAGGGGCAGCCGCTCTGCGTCGTGCGCTACGACATGCGCCTGGTACCGACGGTGGCGGTGCCGAAGCGGCCCTTCCAGGGCTGGCGCTATCTCGAGGGAAAGGACGTGCCCCCGGATTGGAAGGGCTCCAAGGGGTCCGCTGAGTTGCCGCCGAAGCTGGCTGAGGAATTGCGCTCGCTCGGACTGCTCTGAGACCCCGCGGGAACGCGCTTCATCGTATTTTCGCCCCGCACAAGCGCTTTGCTCTGGACAGTGAATCGCGGCGCGCCTATATAGAGCGCCGGTCGCCCTTCGGGGCGGCCTCCGTAGATCCGATCCGACTGGGACCGTCGCCGCACGGCGAGGGCTTTCGGTCGATCGTCGGCTCTAGGGGTTGCGCTCTTTCTCATCGTGGATAATTGGGAAGGGATGTGCAGGCGGTGGTGCATTGGCACTTATGTGCGTGCGCATCTTGGAAGGAATTAAGTCAATTCCGGACCTGATGCGGCGTGAGATGTGCTGGGGTCATTGGGTGGTTGGTTGGGCTGGTCCTGAGAGGGACGAGCTTGAGCGATCATCTGAGGCTAACGTGAGAGTTTGA
>DATEGF010000277.1:0-17522 GCA_035280245.1 Allostellaceae bacterium | reverse complement strand
ACCTGGTAGAGGTGATCGCGCCGATAGAGTTGTCGGAACAATAGCGCCTCGAGGCCGAGCCCGATCAAGACGCTCAAGGGGATGCCAAGCAGGATCGCGAGCCAAAGATCGCCGGTGAGCTCGGTCAGCGAGAACGCGAGGTAAGCGCCCATCATGTAGAAGCTGCCATGGGCGAGGTTGATCACGCCCATGATCCCGAAGATGAGCGTGAGCCCGCTCGCCACCAGGAACAGCAGCAACCCGTACTGAACGCCGTTCAGGATCTGAATGAGGAACGTGTAGCCGTCGGCCATGGAGCTGTCAGCTATCAGCTATCAGCTGACAGCCCAAGTACCAATTGTGCCTCGACAGATGACGGCTGACGGCTGATAGCTGAGAGCTTCCTCACACCATCTTGCATCCACGCGCGGGATCGGCGAGAGCCTTGGCGGCGACGCTGACGTACTTGTTCTCGAGGCCCTCGACCTTGCGGAGGTAGATGTCCTGGATCGGGTTGTGCGCCTTGGAGAGCGTGAATTTGCCGCGTGGGCTGTCGATGGTGGTCTTCTCCATGGCGGCGACCAGCGCGTCGCGCGCGCCCACATCGCCCTTGACCGCGCCGAGGCCCGCCACCAGGAGCTGGCCGGTGTCGTAGCCCTGGACCGCGTAGACGTCGGCGTCGCGGTTGACGGCGCTCTTGAACGCCGCGCGGAAGCTCTTGTCCTTGGCGATGTCCAGGCCGTCCGCGTAGTGCAGCGTAGTCTCGAGACCCTGCGCCGCCTCGCCCTGCGCTTGCAGCGTGCCGTCGGTGAGGAAGCCCGGACCCACCAGCGGGATGCTCTTGCGCAAGCCCGCCGCGACGTAGTCCTTGACGAAACTGACGGCGCCGCCACCCGCGAAGAAGGCATAGACCACATCCGGCTTGATCGACGCGATCTGCGTCAGCAGTGCCTGGAACTCTACCTGCGGGAACGGCAGGTAGAGCTCGTTCTCGACCTTGCCGCCTCCGGCCTCGAAGCCCTCCTTGAAGCCGGCATTCGATTCCTTGCCGGCGGCGTAGTCCCAGCTGATGGGGACCGCGCGCTTCTGGCCACGCTCGGCCGAGACCTTGCCCATGGCGAAAGCCGGCTGCCAGTTGGAGAACGAGGTGCGGAAGATGTTGGGCGCGCAGAGCGGGCCGGTCGCGGCACCAACACCCGCATTGGGGATCACCAGCAGCGTGTTGTTGTCGGTGGCGACCTTGACCATCGCCGCGGCGACACCCGAATGCACCGTTCCGATCAGGATGTCGACCTTGTCGCGGGAGACGAGCTTGGTGGCGTTGTCCGTCGCCTTGGCGGGCTCGGACTCATCGTCGACCACCGCGTAGTCGATGTCGCGACCCCCGAGCTTGCCGCCGGCCTCGGTGATCGCGAGCCGGAGCGCGTCATCGATGTTCTTGCCGAGCGCCGCATAGGTGCCGGTATAGGGCAGCATCAAGCCGAGCTTGATCTTGGCCGCCTGGCCGATCGCGAAGCGCATCGGCACGGCGATGGTAGCGGCACCCGCCGCAAGGCCTTTGAGCACGCGGCGGCGGCTCTGATGAGTGGTCATGATGGTCCTCCCTAGTCTTGTGTCCGTGTTGACGCCCTGATGGCGCGCAGCTTGAAGCGCTGGATCTTGCCGGTTGCGGTCTTCGGCAGCTCGTCGGCGAACTCGATCCAGCGCGGATATTTGTAGGGCGCGAGCTTCGATTTCACGTGCGCCTGCAGCGCCTCGGCGAGCGCCGGATCGCACCGCACGCCAGGCTTCACCACGACGTAGGCGCGCGGCTTGATCAGCTTCTGCTCGTCGGCATCGCCGATCACCGCGGCTTCGAGCACGGCCTCGTGGGTCATCAGCGCCGCCTCGACCTCGAAGGGCGCGACGTAGATGCCGCCGACCTTGAGCATATCGTCGGTGCGGCCGCAGTAGACGTAGTAGCCGTCGGCGTCGCGGAGGTACTTGTCGCCGCTGCGCGTCCAGGGCCCGAGGAAGGTCGCGCGCGAGCGCTCGCGCTGGTTCCAGTAGAGGGGCGCACTGGTCGGCCCGGAAATCTGCAGCTCGCCAATCTCGCCAGCAGCGACCGGATTCCCGTCGTCGCCGACGAGGCGGAGGTCGTAGCCCGGCACGGGCTTCCCCGTGGTGCCGTAGCGGACATCGCCGGGGCTGTTCGAGAGGAAAATGTGCAGCATCTCCGTCGAGCCGATGCCGTCGAGGATCTCGACGCCCACGCGCTCGCTCCAGCGCCGGCCGATCTCCTCCGGGAGCGCCTCGCCCGCGGAGACGCAGCGGCGGAGCACGAGCTCCTCGCGCTTCGGCAGATCGGGAGACGCGAGCAGCGCCGCATAGAGCGTGGGCACGCCGTAGAAGATCGTCGGCCGCTCGGCCTTGAGGATATGCGAGACGCTCGCGGGCGTCGGCCGGTCCGGGAGCAGCACCGAGGCGGCACCCACCGCCATCGGGAAGGTCAACGCATTGCCGAGGCCATAGGCGAAGAACAGCTTCGCGGCGGAGTAGACCGTGTCGCTCTCGCGGATGCCGAGGATCGGCTTCGCATAGAGCTCGGCCGTGAGGATCAGGTGCGCGTGCAGATGCACGACGCCCTTGGGCGCGCCGGTCGAGCCCGAGGAGTAGAGCCAGAAGCAGACATCGTCGGCGCTGGTCGGTGCGGCGGCGGCCCGCGGCTCGGCCTTGGCAAGGAGATCGCCGAAACGCGCGTGCCCGCGCGCCTCTCCGCCGGAAACCACCACTTGCCGGAGCGCCGGCTGATGCTTGATCGCGCCCGCGACCTTGTCGTAAAGCGCGTCGGAGACGATGAGCGCGCGGGCGCGGCTGTCGCGCAGCATGAAGTCGTACTCGGCCGTCGTGAGCAGTGTGTTCACGGGCACCGGCACAATGCCGGCCTTGATGGCGCCGAGGAACGCCACCGGGAATTCGACGGTGTCCAGCATGATCAGCAGCACCCGCTGCTCCGGCTCGAGCCCGAGCGTGCGCAGCGCATTGGCGCAGCGATCGACCCGCTCGGCGAGGTCGCCGTAAGTCAGGCGCGCCCGGCCGTCGCGGAACGCGAGCTTGTCCGCGCGCCCCACCTTCAGGTTCCGCTCGATGAGATCGACCGCGGCGTTGTACTCCCGCGGGATCGACACCCGCGGTTCTTCCGCGACCGAGGCCGTGGTCATACGCTCCAATTCCTCCCCTCAACACCGACCAGTGGCCGAATTCTCTTTCTTGAAGTCACTATAATGCATGTTGGAACCGTAGCAAGCAGCATAATACATGCAGCAGACGCGCTTATGCTGGGGCCGGCTTCATCTGAGTCGCCAACCTCGGCTTCAGACCGAGCGCCCGCTTCTCCACAAGGTGCCATGACACGAACGCCACGCCGGCGGTCGCGAGCATCGAGACTGGGAATAGCGCCCACCAGCTGAGACCGGGGTGGAGGTACAGGATCGTCTGCTGCACCGGCCAGCCATAGATGTAGAGACCGTAGGAGAGGTCGCCGAACCGCGCCGCGGGCAGCACGGGGAGGCTGGGGTGGAGCGCGAGGTAAAGCGCGAGATAGCTGCCGAACACCGCGAAGAGCGGGATGAAGGATTGCAGCGGCACGCTGGCGACAAGCCCGACGAGGGCGAGGAGCGCGACGCGCCCGGAGAAGATGCCGCTGTCCCTGAGCTTGTAGGCCAACATGCCCGCGACGAAGAACGGCAGCATCCAGACGACGCTGTCGAGGAAGCCGAGCGCCAGGTTCGCCGCGATCCATTTCTCGAACCAGATGCTCGCCAGGCCGATCGCCATCAGGCCCACGAGCACGGGAAGCCGGATCAACCGCGCCAGGCCGAGGAGCGCCACCATTCCGTAGAGCGTGACTTCCAGCGGCAGCGTCCAGAGCGGCACGTCGATCACCCGGTTGAAGGTCAGCGGACCGAACGCCACGCCGGGCAGGTACTTCGTCTCGGTCTGGAGCAGCAGATTGTCGACCACGAAATCATGGGTGCCGGAGTCCGCAAAGTAGGCGCGAAGCGGCAGCGTCGTGATCGCCGGTCCCACCACGAGCGCGAGAACCAGAATACAGACCGCGAGCCCCGGATAGATGCGGAGCCCGCGCTTCAAGAAGTAGCGCGGCAGCGAGCGCGTCTGCTCCCAGCTTTGGGTGACCAGAAACCCGCTGATCGCGAAGAATACGAACACGCCGACGAGGCCGGTCGGGCACTGGTGCAGGGTCAGCACCACCAAGGGATCGCGGTCCTGCGTGCCCTCCGCCAGAAGAAACGCGTGGGTCAGGATCACCGAACTGGCGGCGAGTAGGCGGAGCGCATCGAAATTGTTGCGCCGATCCATGCGGATCACGCCGCTGCCGGTGCGGGATGCGCGGCCGTGGCAAGCACCCGGGGCTTGAGCCGGAGCGCGCGCTTCTCGACGAGGTGCCACGACAGGAACGCGACCACCGCCGTGGCGGGATATGCCACCAGGAACAATTCCCACCAGGTCGCGTCGGGGCGGAGATAGAGCACGGTCTGCTCGACCGGCCAGCCGTAGATGTAGAGCCCGTAGGAGAGATCGCCGAAGCGCGCGGCAGAGAGCACGGGCAGCGACGGGTTGAGTGCCAGATAGATCACGAGATAGCCGCCGCACAGCGGGAACATCAAGATGAAGGCGTGAAACGGCACGCTCGCGGTCAGGCCCAAGAGCGCCAGCAGCGCGAGGCGGCCGTCGAGCACGCGCTCCCGCGGCCATTGCTGCAGCAGCATGCCGACGACGAAGAACGCCAGCAGCCAGAGCACGCTGCCGGTGAAATCCCAATCGTGCCAGTTCGAGGCGTCGAGGACGATCGCGAGAAGGCCAACGCCGGTGAGCGCCCAAAGCACCGGCAGGCGCAACAGCCGCGTGGCGCCGAGCACTGCGACCATCACGTACATCGCGACCTCCACCGGCAGGCTCCAGAGCGGGCCATCGAGGATGTGGCCGAGGTCTCGCGACGTGAACCACACGCCCGGCAGGCTGTTGTGGTCCGTGTGCAGCAGCAGATTGGCGACCAGGAAATCGTAGGTCCCGTAGCTCGAGAGGTAGTCGCCGAGCGGCAGGCTGCTGATGACGGGGCCGAGGCCGAAAGTGAGCACCAGGATGCACGCGGCGAGACCCGGATAGATCCGGAGCGCACGCTTCACGGCGAAACGCGACAATGACGGCGCGCTCTCCCAGCTCTGCGTCACCAGGTAGCCGCTGATCACGAAGAAGACGAAGACGCCGACCACGCCCAGGATGGTCTGGCCGCCGGTCAGCACCATCAGCGGCTCGCCATCCTGCCGCCCGGTCGCCAGCAGGAACGCGTGCGAGAAGATCACGGCCGTGGCCGCGAGCAGGCGCAGCGTGTCGAAGTTGTTGCGGCGCTCCACGTGGCGTGCCCTCTACGTTAGCGCAGGAGAAGGCATTGCGGGCGGGGGCGAGTCACTGCGTCCTTCGACTCGGCCGCTGGCGCGGCCGGCTCAGGATGAGGGCCTATTCTTGCTGCCGTCAAAATTCCACCTCATCCTGAGCCGCGAGCATTGCGAGCGAGTCGAAGGACGCAGGGCTTTCGTGCAAATCGACGCCCGTTCTAAGGCAGAACGGGCGAGCGCGACGGTAATTTCAAGCGGCTTCGGATTGCCCCAGCCGGAACTCGGCGATCCAGTGGCGCACCCAGTCCACCGCGACCTCCTCGGGGACCGTGCCGGCGCTCGCGTCGTGCAGCATCACCTCGCCGAGGCGCGTGGCACCGAGCGATGTCAAAAGCTGGTCGAACCGCTTGCCCCCGAAGCAGAAGGTCTGGGCATAGGTGCGGTCGCCCAGCGCGATCACGCCGTATTGCACACGGCCGAGGTCCGGGCGCGCCGTCTCGAGCGTCCCGAAGAAGTCGCGGGCGTTATCGGGGACGTCGCCCTGGCCATAAGTCGAGGTGCAGATCAGGAACCGACCCGGCCGCTCGAACGCCGCCGGCGTCAGCTTGTCCATGGCCAGCACCTCCGCCGTCACCCCCGCGGCGGTGAGCACGTCCTTGACCTCGTCGGCCACCATGTCGGCGGTCCCGGTCATGGTGCCCACCAGAATTGTCAGCGGTTCAGCCACTTACCGATCACCTCAGAGGACTCGACGACAACGCAAAAGCTACTATAATGCATGTTGCGGTTCCCGCAAGCATGATAATACATGCGAAACCTTCGGGAGGAGCCATGGCCGAGGCGGCAAACCCAACGGCGGAGCGCGAGGCCCAGAACGGCAGCGGCGAGGCCGGGTATCTGCGCCTGCTGGGCGAGCGGATCCGGGCGGCCCGGGCGCGGCGCGGGATGACCCGCAAGATCCTCGCGCGCGACTCCGGCGTCTCCGAACGCTATCTCGCCCAGCTCGAGACGGGCCACGGCAACATCTCGATCATTCTGCTGCGCCAAGTGGCCCAAGCGATGGGGCTGCCGCTCGCCGATCTCGTGCGCGAGGGCCCCGACCACCCGGTGGAATTCTCGCTGCTGGTGCAGTCGCTGGCGCGGCTCGAGCCCAAGCAGCTCGCACAAGCGCGGAAGCTCATGGCGCACTCCTTCGGCGCCTCCATGGAGCGCGAGCGGCGTCAGCGCGTGGCGCTCATCGGCTTGCGCGGTGCGGGCAAATCGACCCTCGGCGCGAAGCTCGCGGCAGCGCTCGGCATTCCCTTCATCGAGCTCGATCGGGAGATCGAGCGGCTCGCCGGCATGAGCCTCGGCGCGCTCTTCGATCTCTATGGCCAGAGTGCCTACCGGCGCTACGAGCGCCGCGCGCTCGAAAGTGTGATCGAGACCCACGACCGCGCGGTGATCGCGACGGGCGGGAGTCTCGTCTCGGAACCCGCGACCTTCGATCTCCTGCTCGCGGCTTGCTTCACCGTGTGGCTGACCGCTCGGCCCGAGGAGCACATGAGCCGCGTCATGGCCCAGGGCGATCTCCGTCCCATGGCCGACAACACCGAGGCGATGGAAGACCTCCGCCGCATCCTCGACGGCCGCGCCGCGCTCTACAGCAAAGCGGACGCGACGGTCGAGACCGCGGGCAAATCGGCCGACCAGAGCCTCGCGCTGCTCAAGTCCGCGGTCGCGGCCGAGCCATCATCCTAAGGCATGCCCATGATTACCTTCGACACCGATCCCTCCCGCTACCGGCACTGGAAGCTGAGCTTCGACGGGCATGTGGCGACACTTGCGCTCGACGTGCAGGAGGATGCGGGCATCCAGCCCGGCTACAAGCTCAAGCTCAATTCCTACGACCTCGGCGTCGACATCGAGCTTAACGACGCGCTGAACCGGATCCGCTTCGAGCATCCGGAGGTGAAGGTCGTGGTCTTCACCAGCGCGCGCGAGCGCATGTTCTGCGCCGGCGCCAACATCTACATGCTCGGCACGTCGAGCCACGCCTGGAAGGTGAATTTCTGCAAATTCACCAACGAGACCCGCAACAGCATCGAGGATTCGAGCCGGCATTCCGGCCTCAAGTTCATCGCGGCGCTCAACGGCACCGCCGCCGGCGGCGGCTACGAGCTGGCGCTCGCCTGCGACGAGATCGGGCTGATCGACGACCGCTCCTCGACCGTGAGCCTGCCGGAAGTGCCGCTCTTGGGCGTGCTGCCGGGCACGGGCGGTCTCACGCGGCTCGTCGACAAGCGCAAGGTCCGCCGCGATCTCGCCGACCTCTTCTGCACCACGGCCGAAGGCGTGCGCGCCGAGCGGGCCAAGGCCTGGGGCCTGGTCGATTGGACCGCGCCGCCGCAAAAGTTCGCGGAGACCCTGAAAGAGCGGATCGGCGCGCGGGCGGAGCAGAGCGGGCGCTCCGCCGACGCCACGCCCGTGCCGCTCCCGCCACTCGAGCGGACGGTCGACAGCAAGGGTTATCACTATCGCTATGTAGACGTGATCTTCGACCGGGAACGCCGGGTCGCGGAGATCACGGTGTCATCGCCCGCCGCGGACGCGCCGCGCACGGTCGATCAGGTGATCGCCGCCGGCGCCCGGTGGTGGCCGCTTGCGATGGCGCGCGAGCTCGAGGATGCGATCCTGATGCTGCGCGTGAACGAAGCCGAGCTCGGCGTGCTCCTGCTGAAGACGCGGGGCTCCGCGGAGGCGGTGCTCGCCGCCGACGAGCTGATGGTCCAGGGCGGCGGCCACTGGTTCGTGCGTGAGACGAAGGCATTCGTGCGCCGCGCGCTGGCGCGCCTCGACGTCACCGCGCGGAGCCTGTTCGCGATCATCGATCGCGGCTCCTGCTTCGCCGGCACGCTCCTGGAGCTGGCCCTCGCGGCCGACCGCTCCTACATGCAGGCGCTGCCGGCGGGCGACAACGACGCGCCGCGCATCACCGTCTCGACGGCCAATATGGGTTTCTATGACATGCCGAACGGGCTGACCCGGCTCGCGTCGCGGTTCTGCGGCAAGGACAGCGCCGCAGCCGGCATCGTCAAGCGCGCGTGGAACAAGCCGCTCGACGCGGAGCAGGCGCTGGAGGTGGGTCTGGTGACGCTCGCGCCCGACGAGCTCGATTGGGAGGACGAGATTCGGCTCGCAATCGAGGAGCGCGCGAGCCTGTCGCCGGACGCGCTCTCGGGCCTGGAGGCGAACCTGCGCTTCGTCGGCGAGGAGACCTTGGAGACCAAGATCTTCGCGCGGCTCTCGGCCTGGCAGAACTGGATCTTCAGCCGGCCCAACGCAGTCGGCGACAAGGGCGCGCTCAAGCTCTTCGGCACGGGCACCAAGCCGTCGTTCAATCGGGAAAGGGTCTAGCCATGGCGATCGACTATCTCGAGCGCATCCCGAACAATGTCGGCCTTGCCGAGAACCGCACGCTGCAGCGCGCCCTCGAGCAGTGGCAGCCCAGGTTCCTCGACTGGTGGCGCGGGATGGGACCGTCGGATTTCCAGGGCGCCGACGTCTATCTCCGCACCGCGACCTCGGTCGACGCCAAGGGCTGGGCGAGCTATGGCGCGGTCAAGATGCCGGACTACCGCTGGGGCATCTTCCTGGCGGACGCCACGCCCGACCGCGCGATCGGCTTCGGCGACGAGTTCGGCAAGCCCGCCTGGCAGCAGGTGCCGGGCGAGCACCGCTCGACGCTGCGCCGGCTCATCGTGACCCAAGGCGACACCGAGCCCGCCTCGGTCGAGCAGCAGCGCATGCTCGGGCACACCTGCCCCTCGCTCTACGACCTCCGCAACCTCTTCCAGGTGAATGTCGAGGAAGGCCGGCACCTCTGGGCGATGGTCTACCTGCTTCACGCCTATTTCGGACGCGACGGCCGCGAGGAGGCGGAGGAACTGCTGCAGCGGCACTCCGGCGATCGCGACAAGCCACGCATCCTCGGCACCTTCAACGAGCCGATCACGGACTGGCTCTGCTTCTTCATGTTCACCTATTTCACCGACCGCGACGGCAAGTTCCAGCTGAAGTCGCTGGCCGAGAGCGGCTTCGATCCGCTGTCGCGCACCTGCACCTTCATGCTGACGGAAGAGGCCCACCACATGTTCGTGGGCGATACCGGTATCGCCCGGATCGTCAAGCGCACCCTCGAAGTGATGAAGGAGCTCGGCACCGACGACCCGGATGCGGTCCGCAAGGCCGGCGCCATCGACCTGCCCACGCTCCAGCGCTATCTCAATTTCTGGTTCAGCTCGTCGCTCGATCTCTTCGGCTCGGAATCCTCCTCCAACGCCGCCAGCTACTTTGCCAACGGCCTCAAGGGGCGGCCCGACGAGACGCAATACGAGGACCACGTCGCGCGCGACGTCACCGCGAGCCTCGAGATGCCCGATGGCGAGGGCGGGACCACCGCGGAGACCGTGCCGCTGCGCAACGCCATGAACGAGACGGTGCGCGGTGCCTATGTCAGGGATTGCGAGATCGGCGTGAAGCGCTGGAACCGGCTCATCCAGAAAGCCGGGGTCGGCCGCGAGCTCACGCTGCCCAGCACCCGCTTCCGCCGCTCGATCGGTGCCTGGGCAGGCGTGCCCGTGACACCCGAGGGCAAGATCGCGAGCCGCGCCGAGTGGGACGCCCAGGCAAAGGCGTGGCTGCCGAACGAGCAGGACCACGCCTTCGTGCGAAGCCTGATGCAACGGGTCGTCGAGCCGGGCAAGATGGCCGCCTGGATCGCACCCCCCGACCGCGGCATCAACAACCTCGCCGTCGATTTCGAGTACGTTCATCTGCATTGAGCCTCGTGCCGATGCACCAGAGCCATCAGGTGTCCCCTGCGCATTCCTCTCCGCCCCTGGGGGCGGAGAGGCTAGGTGAGGTGGGGGACTCTCGACTTTCGTCGGCGCACCACCCGGAGAAGCAGATTTTGAGCGAGCGCTCACGACCAGCTACGAGCAGGCGGGACCGCCCCACCTCACCTAACCTCTCCGCCCCTGAGGGGCGGAGAGGAAAATCGTTGCTGCCTGCGCTCGGTGTTCGTCGCCCATGCCCCTGAAGCTCGTCATCATCGGCGCCGGGCCCGCGGGATTTCGCGCGGCGGAGGTCCTGCGCCAGCAGGCGCCCGATGCCGAGATCACGCTGGTGGGCGACGAGGCGCATCCCCCCTATCAGCGGCCGCCGCTCTCGAAGGCCTATCTCACCGATGGTCTCGCACCGCCGACGCTGCTGCTCCAGCCCGAGACCTTCTATGGCGAGCAGCGGATCGCACTCAGGCTCAGCATGCGCGCAACCGCGATCGACCGCGGCGCGAAGCAGGTCGAGCTCGCCGACGGCGCACGCCTGCCCTACGACAAGCTGCTGATCGCGACGGGGTGCCGGGCGCGGCGGCTCTCGGCCTTCGATCATCTGCCGATCCACTACCTGCGCGGTCTCGGCGATGCCGAGCGCATTCGCGAGGAGCTCCGCCCCGGGCGGTCGCTGGTGCTGATCGGCGGCGGCTTCATCGGGCTCGAGATCGCGGCCTCTGCGGCGAAGCTCGGCGCCAGCGTCACGGTCCTGGAGCTGGCGCCGCGGCTGATGGTCCGCGCGATGCCGCCGGTGGTCAGCGATTTCGCCCGCGCCTTGCACAAGCGGCACGGCGTCCGGCTCGAGCTTGGCATCAAGATCGAGGTCATCGAGGCGACGGGCGGCACCATGGTGGTGCGCACCGAGCAAGGGGAACACGCCGCGGACATCCTGGCGGCGGGCGTCGGCGCGATCCCCAATACCGAGCTCGCGTCGGCGGCGGGCCTCACGGTCGAGGACGGTATTCGCGTCGACGCGCAGGGCCGGACCAGCGACCCCGACATCTACGCCGCGGGCGACGTCACGCGGCACGACAACCCGCTCCTCGGCCGCGCGATCCGGATCGAGTCCTGGCAGGTGGCGCTCAACCAGGCCGCGGTCGTGGCGCGCGCGATGCTGGGCGCGCCCGAGCCCTACGCCGAGCTGCCGTGGATGTGGACCGATCAATACGACTGCAACATCCAGGTCCTGGGATTGCCCGCGCCAGACGCGGATTTGATTCTGCGCGGCGACGTCGCGGGCGGAAAGTTCACCGCGTTGGAGCTGGCCTCCAGCGGCCGCATCGCAGCCGCGATCACGGTCAACAATGGCCGCGACATGTCGGCGCTCCGGCGCCTCGCCGGCGCCAAGACCGGCTTCCCTCGGGACGTGCTCGCGGACGTGAACCGGCCGCTCACCGAGCTCGCCAGGGCGGCGCAGCGCGCGGGCTAGAGCTTCTCGATTTCCTCGGGGTGGGTGATGTCCATGATGGCGCGCTCGCGGTCGCGCCGGACGTAGCCGCGCACGCGGACCGTGGCGCCGATGAGCGCCAACGGGTCGACCTTGTCGGTATGGAAGAGGCGCAGCGCCTCGGTGTTGAGCCGAAGCGTGAAGGCCGTGTGCCAGTCGGCGCCGAAGTTCAGGAACACCGCGTTCGCCGTGTGGGCGCCATCGACGATCTTGCCTTCGATGAGCGTGAGCTCGCCGGTGTACCGACCGGCCTCCTCCGGCGGATGAACCGCGAAGAACGGGTCGGCCCAGAGCCCGCGCTTCTCCACTCGCGTGTCGCGCTCGAGCGCCAGCATCTCGGCCGCCGCGGCGCGGTTATCTGGAAACGTATAGACGCGGGCAAAGCCGCCGCGGATCAGCTCGCCCTGGACCCAGAGTCCATCATCCCGCACGAGCTGCGCCAGCACGCGGCCATATCGATCCTGCGGCGTGCCGCCGGAATAGAGTGTCACGGTCCGGCCCTGGACGAGACCGGCGAGCGCCTGCTGCGCCTCGCGCGCGAATGGCCACTCCGCGAAATTGGGCCGGCCCTTCGGGAGCTTGGGCGCTTGAATCCCGACCATGCGGACGGTGCGGCCGTCGGCGAGCATGAGGCTGTCGCCGTCGACGACCGACTGCACGACGGCGGTGCCGGTGGGCTCCAGGCCGGGCGGCAGACTCGGCGAGCCCGCAAGCGCGGGGATCGCGATGACGGCGAGCAGAAGACAGGCGAGCGCGCGGCGAATCATGCCGCAGTTTCTATCGCGTCTGTCGAATGTCCGGAAAGAGCCCCCTCACCCAGCTCCGCCTAACCTCGCTCGCGCTCGCTAAGGCTTCGCAACCCTCTCCCCGCTGGGGCGAGGGGAAAACCGGAACGACCGAGCGCATGTTGCTCCCTCTCTCCTCGGGGAGAGGGAGGGGTGAGGGGGCGCTTCAGAGATGGAGTCAGCCGCCGTCGCTGAAGAGATCGGCGGGGCTCTCGGTGCGCCGCTTGATCGACTGGCGCAGCTTGACCAGCGCGCGGTGCTCGAGCTGACGCACACGCTCCTTGGAGACGCCGAGCTCGCGGCCGAGCTCCTCGAGCGTGGCGCCCTCCTCGCGCAGACGGCGCTGCCGGATGATCGCGCGCTCCCGCGAGCTGAGCTCGCCCATGGCCTCGGCGAGCCAGCGCGAGCGGATCTCGCCGTCGCGGGTCGAGGTGACGACCTCCTCGGGATTGGGCCGGCGATCCGGCAGGAAATCCTGCCAATCGTCCTCGCTGCTCTCGCCAACGGGCGCGTTCAGCGACTGGTCGGCGGCGCCGAGCCGCATGTCCATGAGCTCGACCTCGGCGAGGTCAACATGGAGCTCGTTCGCGATCTTGCGGCGGCCCGCGTCGGTGAGCGGCGCGCCAGAGCTTTCCTCGATGCGCGCGCGGAGCCGCCGCAGGTTGAAGAATAGCGACTTCTGCGCCGCGGTGGTCCCGGTGCGCACGATCGACCAGTTGCGCAGCACGTAGTCCTGCATCGCCGAGCGGATCCACCAAGCGGCGTAGGTCGAGAAGCGCACGCCGCGGTCGGGCTCGAAGCGCGCGGCCGCCTGCATCAGCCCGACATTGCCTTCCTGCACGAGGTCCCCCACCGGCAGACCGTAATGGCGGAAGCGCGCGGCGATGGAGACGACGAGCCGCGTGTAAGCGCGGACGAGCTCGTGAAGCGCCGCCGTGTCGGCGGCGGTGCGCCAGCGCTGCGCCAACTCGAACTCGTGGTCGCGCGTGAGCAACGGCTCCTTCATCGAGGCCTTGATGAAGGTCAGGTTCGCCTTTTGCGTCTGCGGGTCGTCGATGTGAGCCATGTGAGCGCTCCTCAACGGCTTGCCTCACAGCGGCACAATCGTAACGCGCGCTCTCCGCGATCGTCAGCCCCCATTAGGGAGAATGACGCATGCGACAGGTCAGGTCACAGAATGCACACCGTAACCATGTCGCTTCGATTACACCTCGATGCGATCGACAATCACGCCGTCGTTACCGAAGCACGCGGCGAGCAGCGGGCCACCGAATCCGCTGCCGCCATCGAGCGAGACCGCATAGGGACTTTCAACCAGACCGCCGTGTCGGCGATCGAATCCGCGCACGATGCGCCGGTAAGACTCGTAGGGCTCGAGCAACTCGATGAAGGGCCCACCGCCCCACCAGAATGCATCACCTTGGAGATCGAGCGGCTTCGTCGCGTCGAGCCCTGCATGAACGAAGAGCAATGTGCCTTGATCCGTGAAGGCCGCGCGGCGCAGCGCCGCCATGAACTGCGTGTGACCCGGTCTGTGGTTAACGTGCTGGCGCAATCCCGTGGTCCAGCGCGTGATCGCGAGCGGGCCCTCGCGGCACGCGGCTTCGCCGTGCTTGGGCTCGCCGCCATAAGCGGCGATGGTGGCGTCGAGACCGTGGCCGCGCATGAACGCGAGCACCTCGCGCGGATTCGGCGCGAACTGCAGCTCGAGGAGCTTCTGCCACATCTCTTCCTGCGCGCCGCGGAGGATCGCGACGTCGCCAGCGAAGCCGAGCGGCCGCGCCATCACCTCGGCGCGGAAGCGCAGCACCTCGTCGACGGTCTCGAGAACCTGTCGCCCGTGGCCCAGCAGATTGCCCAGGTAGACCAGTCTGTCTCCATACTGGAGCCGGGCGGCGAGAGCGTTGTGCAGGGCGGCAAGGCGCTCGGCCTCGCCGTGAACGGACGCCACGGCCCAGACCCGGCGGGGCCGTCTCAATACCGCATAGACTGTAGACTCGCAGGGTCCTGAAGCCGCCACGGAGATCCGTTCGATGTCACCCGCCCCGTCCTGCGACGGGCCGGCGTTATCGTACTCTCTCAGGCGGCGTTAAGCATCTGCTCCACGCGCTGGACGGCCGTGGTCTCGTCGATCTTCTCGACGGCCGCGAACTCCCGCACCAGGCGATCGAGAGCGGCCTGGTAGATCTGCCGCTCGCTATAGGACTGCTCGGGCTGGCCGACGTTCCGATAGAGGTCGCGAACGACCTCTGCGATCGAGGCAGGGTCGCCCGAGTTGATCTTCGCCTCGTATTCCTGGGCGCGACGGCTCCACATGGTCCGGCGGGCCTTCGAGCGGCCCTTCAGCTTGAGGAGCGCCGCATCCATCTCCTTGCGGGTCGAGAGCCGCCGGAGGCCGGAACCCTTGGCCTTGCCAATGGGCACGCGCAAGGTCATCCGATCCTTCTCGAAATGGATGACGAACACGTTCAGCGTATGGCCGGCGATTTCTTGCATTTCGACCGCGTTGATCTTGCCGACGCCGTGGGTCGGGTAGACAACGAAGTCTCCAGTTCCGAAACCAAGCTTCTCAGACATCACTGATCTCTCAAATTGCCGTCGACCCGATGGGACGCGACGCCTTCCCGACCCCGCGCCAGCACACGAGATGCCGCTACCATACCTACTAGTCGCTGGGCTGCCGCATGCACGATTTGCTGAGCCGGGCCGCCGGGAAGAACGCGCCTCGCGTCCACGGTTATCTTATAGCACGAACCCCCTGTGATAGGCGAGTCCGGAAGCCATGCGATGCGCGCAATGCGACCGCGACAAGCCCCTCGGGAGGCCTGCTAAGTGACGTTAAGAGCTACTCTTTTTTGCGGTTTGCCGGGTTCGGACTGAAGTACTTTTCGAGCTTGCCCTCTTCGCCCTTGAACTGGTCGGCATCGGCTGGCGCCTCCCCCTTTCGGGTGATGTTTGGCCAGGATGCCGCGTACTGGCGATTGAATTCGACCCAGCGTTCCGCCGACTGCTCGCTATCGGGCACGATCGCCTCGACGGGGCATTCGGGCTCGCAGACGCCGCAGTCGATGCATTCGTCGGGGTTGATCACCAGCATGTTCTCGCCCTCGTAAAAGCAATCCACGGGGCAGACTTCGACGCAGTCCATGTATTTGCATTTGATGCAGGCGTCATTGACGACGTAGGTCATGCTCGAGCACTCGACGAAAGGATTTCGGGAGCCGCCATTTCACTCGGGATCGCGGAGCGGCGTTTTGCCTATCACGCAGGGGAGAGCGGTTCAACCCCAACCGATTTGGGGTCTTGGCGCGGCGGCGGACCGACGTAGCGCGCTCGCGGCCGGATCAGCCGGCCGCTCGCGTATTGCTCCTGCGCATGCGCGATCCAACCGATCGTGCGGCCCACCGCAAAAAGCCCGAGCGCGACGCCAGTCCCAAGTTTCAGGTGCCGGCCGAGCACGCCCAGCGACCAGTCGATGTTGGGCAACAGACCCGTCGCGGCCGTCACCGCCGCGGCAATGGGTCGCGCCGTCGCAGCGGCTGCGCTGCCGGCTTCCTCCAGCAGGTCCAGCAGCAGTCGGCTCCGCGGCTCGCCGCCGGGATAGAGCGGATGACCGAAGCCCGGCGGCACCTCGCCCCGCTGGAGCCGCGCCGCGATCTCGCGCTCGAGATCGGGCACCGTCTGCACGGCCTCGAGGAAGGCGCCGGCGCGCTCGGTCATGCCGCCGTGCCGCTGTCCGCGCAGCGCCGCGAGACCCGCGAGCACCGCGAGATAGGGGCTCGCCCCCGCCGAGGCGACACAGCGCACGGTGAATGTCGACACGTTGAGCTCGTGATCGGCACAGAGGATGAGTGCCGCGCGGACGAGTTGCCGCCCCTGCGCGCCCGCGTGCCAGGCATCTGCCAGCACGGCATCAATGGGTCGGGGCGAGAGCGGGCGCCCAGCCACGATCGCAGCGACTAGGCGAAGAATGCGCGCGCCCGTGAGCGCTACTCCCGCCGGCGAGAGATCATAGGCGCGCGCATCGGACGCGGCGGCATGCGGCAGGAGCGCGAGGCAGCGCTCCAGCGCCGGTAACCCCGCGGCGCCACTTTCCGCGGCGCCCCAGCTCGCGCCGAGCGCGGGCAGGTTCCCCACCGCGAAGAGCGCCGCGTCCTCCGATTGCCAGAGCAGCGACGCCACCTCGCGCACCGAGGCCTCACGCGCGAGACGGAGTGCGTTGCGCCCTCGGTAGCTCGGGCCCTCGGGACCGATCGAGGTGATGGCGGACTCCAGAATCGGCGCCCCCCAATCGAGCGCCGCTCCGGCGGTGTCGCCCTCCCGTCGGCGGATCAGCCGCTCGATGTCCTCCGCCGGGTAGCGCCGTTCGCGGCCTGCGCTCGGCTCGGAGCGGATCATGCCGCGGCTCACATAGGCATAGAGCGTGGCCTGACTGACGCTCAGTCGGCGCGCCGCCTCGGAAGCACTCAGGAATTGATCGGACATGCGAACACCGCGTTATATTGATCTTATAATCAATATTGACAATCTATCTCTATCGCGCCTGAATTGCACGAATTTTTGAGGGCAATCACATGACAAGTGCAATCGAAGGTCTCGAGGGCGTGGTCGCGGCGGAAACGGTGCTGAGCCAAGTCGACGGCGAGCGCGGCGAGCTCATCATTCGGGGGCTTCCGCTGGAGGTTCTGGCGCGGCGAGGATTCGAGGGCGCGGCGACGCTGCTCTGGGATGGATTCGTGGCGGCAGAGCCCGGTGCGCCCCCGCTGGCGCGGCGCCTCGCCAGCGCGCGCGAGCCTGCTCATGACGTCATCACGCGATGGCTCTCGGCCGCACGAGGTCGGAGCATCGCCGAGGGGGTGCGGCTTGCGCTTGCAACACTTCCCGACAGCGCGAGCGCGGTCGAGATCGCGGCGGCGCTCCCCGTGGCTCTGGCGGCGCTGTTGCGCGCCCGGCAAGGGCTCGCGCCCGTGGCGCCCGATCCGCGCTCGAGCACCGCGGCCGATTTTCTTCGGATGCTGCGCGGCACGGCGGCAAGCGAAGCGGA
>DATEGF010000276.1:0-24268 GCA_035280245.1 Allostellaceae bacterium | reverse complement strand
GAGAAAGAACCTCCGCGTCCTCAGCGAAACCTCTGCGTCCTCCGCGCTAAGGCTTTTCTTCTTTTTCGTCGCCGCCTGGCTCCTCGCGTCACCGGCGCTCGCGGAGCCCGCGCTCTGGGTCGCGAAGCAGGGCGATGCCACGGTCTATCTCTTCGGCACCGTGCATGCGCTCAAGCCAGGGGTCGAATGGGATACGCCGAAGATCGCGGGAGCGTTCACCGAGAGTCAGGAATTGTGGATGGAGGCGACCGACGCCGATCCCAAGACCATGCAACCGATCGTGGCGCAACTCGGGATCGACCGCGCACATCGGCTCTCGACACTGGTCTCGCCTGCCGATCTGCCGCGCCTCGACGCCGCCGCCAAGTCGGCGGGTCTCCCCGGCGAGCAGGCGCTCGAGCCGATGCGGCCCTGGCTCGCAGCGCTCACGCTGGCGGCGCTGCCGATCGTGAAGGCCGGCTACGATCCCGCGAAGGGCGCGGACTTCGTGCTGAAGGCCAAAGCCCAGGCCGCGGGCAAGCCCGTGCACGGGCTCGAGAGCGCCGAGCAGCAGATGCATTTCTTCGCGGATTTGCCGGAGGCGCGCCAGCTGGACATGCTCCGCGCGGTGCTCGACGAAGTCGCCCATGGCACGGCCGAGGTCGAGGAGATCATGGCGGCTTGGGAGAAGGCGGATCTCGCGACCATCGACAAGGACATGAACCAGGACGAGATCGAGAAATATCCGGACCTGCACGCGATCCTGATCGTGAACCGCAATCAGGCCTGGGCCGCGAAGATCGCCGACTGGCTCAAGGCGGGGAAGGGCGTGACCTTTCTGGCCGTGGGCGCCGCGCACCTCGTCGGCCATGATAGTGTGCAGGAGGCGCTGAAGGCGCGCGGTATCTCCGTCACGCGCCAGTAGCGCGCAGGAGGTTCCCATGGCCACTCTCACCGGCGGCTGCCAATGCGGCGCGGTGCGCTACGAGATCACCGGCGCGCCGCTCACGACCTATGTCTGCCATTGCCGCGAGTGCCGGAAGCAGTCGGCCTCGGCTTTCGGCATTTCCGTCACGGTGCGCACTGGCGATTTCCGCGTGACGCAGGGCGAGACGCGGCACTGGACGCGCGGCACCGACACGGGCCGGCGGCTCCGGTGCGTGTTCTGCCCGCACTGCGGCTCGCGGCTCTGGCACGAGGGCGAGCCCATGGGCGCCACGATCTCGGTCAAGGGCGGCTCGATCGACGGCGGTGTCGATCTCGGCGTCGCCCACCACATCTGGGTCTCGCGCAAGTTGCCGGGGGTTGTGATTCCCGAGGGCCGTCCCCAATTCCCGGAAGAGCCGCCGCGCTCGCCGGACGAGGATTGGTAGCCTTGTTGTTGCCCCAATCTGCTGGCAGCAAGACGGGTCCCTGAAACCGCCCGAGCCTGTTCGATGATCTCTCGTCGTCGCCTCCTCGTTCGTTCCGGTGCCCTCGCGCTCGCCGCGAGCCTGATGCCGCTCACGCGCGCCTTCGCCGCGGCGCCGCCGAAGGCCGCCGCGCTCACCGGCGACCAGAAGGCCGACGTCGATCGCGTGCAGAGCTATCTCAACGGCATCCGCACGCTCGCCTCGCGCTTCGAGCAGGCCTCGGGCGACGGCGGCACGGCCACGGGCCAGCTCTGGCTCGCGCGGCCCGGCCGCATGCGCTTCGAGTACGACGCACCGGTGCCAGTGCTGCTGGTCGCCAACGGCAAGAACATTTTCTACTACGACAAGGAGCTGCAGCAGGTGTCGGAGCTCCGCGTCGAGGACACGCCGGCAGGATTCCTGCTGCGCGACCAGATCACGCTCTCGGGCGACGTGACGCTGACGAAGTTCGAGCACCAGCCGGGCGCGGTCCGCCTTACGATGGTGGAGACCCGCGAGCCCGGCCAGGGCTCGGCGACCCTGGTGCTCGACGACAAGCCGCTGCAGCTCCGGCAATGGACCATCGTCGATCCCCAGCAGAAGCAGGTGACGGTCGCCCTCGACGATCCCCACTACGGCGCGCCCATCGACGAGAAGCTCTTCTACTGGACCGACCCCCGCCCGACGGGCGGCGCGGGTGGAAGGAATAGCGTGCGGTAGCTGTCAGCAATCAGCCGTCAGCTCTCAGGGCGTCGTGTCCCCCTCACCCCGACCCTCTCCCCGTCGGGGAGAGGGAGCACGTCGGCGCGTTTATTTTCCCCTCGCCCCAACGGGGAGAGGGTTGCGTAGCCTTAGCGAGCGAAGCGAGCTTAGGCGAAGCTGGGTGAGGGGGCGCCGGCTGACAGCTCAGAACTCACCGAAACGGCGCCACCACCAACCCGAGCACCGGCAATTCCTCCCTCCCCTCGACGCCGATCTCGAGGTCGGGCGTGCGATGCGTTTTCGAGCGCGAGCGGAAGAGCGGATCCCAGAGGCTGAGCACGGTCGAATAATTCGAGTCCGTGTCCGCGCGCGTGCGGTGGTGGTGCACCCAGTGGATCGAGGGCGTCACCACCACGCGGCTGAGCGCGCGCTCGAGCGTCGCCGGCAACCGCAGGTTCGAGTGATGGAAGATCGTCGCGATCAGCAGCAGCGTCTCGAACACCAGCACCGAGACCAGCGGCACCGCGAGCGCCAGCACCACCACCGCGCGCGCCGCCGCCGAGAGTGCCACTTCGCCGAAGTGGAATCGCAACGCCGTCGTCGTGTCGAGCGTGCGGTCGAGGTGATGCACGCCGTGGAAGCGCCAGAGGAACGGCACCACGTGGTTGGCGCGGTGCCACCAGTAGATGAGCCCGTCGAGGATCAGCAGGTCGAGCGCGAGGCCACCCCAGCCCGACCACCAGAGCGGGCGCCACTGCGGCGCGGCACCGGCGGCCCAGGCCGTCACCGGCACCACCGCCGCGGCAGATAACAAAGCGTTAATCCCCCAGAGCACGCCGTTCCCGAGGAGCCGCCAGGGTTTTCGCGGCGCAGCATCGGGATAAGGCGCCGCCGGCCACACCCGCTCCGCCGCGAACAAGACCGCGAGCCAGAGCAGAACAGCCATGCTCTTGTAGGCGAGGAAAGCCGTGCCGGATTCTTGCATCGCTAACGATCTTGCCGCATCGTGGCGTCGATCCCAACCACTTCGGGCGCGGCTTTGCCCCACCCCCAACCCCAGCCCTCCATTCATGCGAACTGACACCGCCGGTGCCGCGCCGAGGCCGGCCGTGGCGATCCCCTGCTGCGTGCGCACGGAGGGCGCTCACTCCGTCCATCAGGTCACCGAGAAGTACATCACCCTGGTGGCCGACCGCGTCAATGCGGTGCCGTTCCTGATCCCGGCGCTCGGCGACCACCTGACGCCCGAGGAGATCCTCGCGCGCTTCGACGGATTGCTGCTGACGGGGAGCCGCTCCAACGTCGAGCCGCATCACTATGGCGCCGAGAAGGTGCCGGAGCTCGCGCACGATCCCGCGCGCGACGCCGTGACGCTCCCGCTCATTCGCGCGGCGGTGGCGGCGGACCTGCCGATCGTCGCGATCTGCCGCGGCATCCAGGAATTGAACGCGGCCCTCGGCGGCACGCTCTTCCAGCAGGTGCAGCACGTGCCCGGCCGCATCGATCACCGCTCGCCGCGCGAAGGCACGCTCGAGCAGAAATACGCGCACACCGCCCATCCCGTCGCGCTGACGCCCGGCGGGCGGTTCGCCGCGTGGGCGGGCTCGACGGAGCTGATGGTGAACTCGCTTCACCAGCAGGGCATCGACACGCCCGCCAAGGGCCTCGTCGTCGAGGCGGTGGCGCCCGACGGCCAGATCGAGGGTGTGACGCTTCCGGGAAAGACCTTCGTCGTGGGCGTGCAGTGGCACCCGGAGTTCCGCTGCGCCGAGGTGCCCTTCGCGTGCAATCTCTTCGACGCCTTCGGCGACGCCTGCCGCCGCCGCGCCGCCGAGCGGAACCGACGGGCGCAGCCCGCGGCGTAACCCTCACCCGTCCAGCGCTGCGCGCTGGTGAGCGCCTGGCGCGCGTCTTAGCCCCGGTTCATCCGGTTCTCGACCAAATCGTTCACCACCGCGGGGTCGGCGAGCGTGCTCACGTCGCCGAGCTGGCTCTGCTCGTTGGCGGCGATCTTTCTCAGGATGCGCCGCATGATCTTGCCCGAGCGTGTCTTCGGCAGGCTCGGCGCCCACTGGATGAGGTCGGGAGTCGCAATCGGGCCGATCTCCTTCCGCACCCACTGCACCAGCTCCTTGCGCAAGGGCTCGGTCGGCTCGTTTCCGGTCTTGAGGGTCACGTAGGCGTAGATGCCTTGGCCCTTGATGTCGTGCGGATAGCCCACGACCGCGGCCTCGGCGACCTTGGGATGCGCCACCAGCGCGCTCTCGACCTCCGCGGTGCCGAGCCGGTGGCCCGCCACGTTGATCACGTCGTCGACCCGGCCGGTGATCCAGTAGTAGTCGTCCTCGTCGCGGCGCGCGCCGTCGCCGGTGAAGTATTTGCCCTTGAACGTCGAGAAATACGTCTCGACGAAGCGCTTGTGGTCGCCGAACACCGTCCGCATCATGCCGGGCCAGCTGTCGGCGATGCAGAGATTGCCTTCGGCCGCACCCTCGAGCACGCGGCCCTCGCCGTCGACGATCTCCGGTTTCACGCCGAAGAACGGCCGCGTCGCCGAGCCCGGCTTCAGGGGCGTGGCGCCCGGCAGCGGCGTGATCAGGATGCCGCCGGTCTCGGTCTGCCACCAGGTGTCGACGATCGGAATTTTCGAGTCGCCGACGACGCGGTGGTACCAGAGCCACGCCTCCGGATTGATCGGCTCGCCGACGCTGCCGAGGAGGCGCAGCGATGTCCGCGCAGTCTTTTTCACGTAGCCCTCGCCGTCGCGCATCAGCGCGCGGATCGCGGTGGGCGCCGTGTAGAAGATGTTGACCTTGTGCTTGTCGATCACCTGCCAGAAGCGCGAGGGGTCGGGATAGTTCGGCACCCCCTCGAACATCAGCGTGGTGGCGCCGTTCGCGAGCGGGCCATAGACGATGTAGCTGTGCCCGGTGACCCAGCCCACGTCCGCCGTGCACCAGTAGATGTCGCCGTCGTGATAGTCGAAGACGTACTGGTGCGTCATCGCGGTGAAGAGCAGATATCCCGCGGTCGTGTGCAGCACGCCCTTGGGCTTTCCGGTCGAGCCCGAGGTGTAGAGGATGAAGAGCGGATCCTCGGCGCTCATGGGCTCGGGCGGGCAGTCCCTCCCCACCGACGAGAGCTCCTCGTGGTACCAGTGGTCGCGGCCCTCTTTCCAGTCGATCGCACCGCCGGTGCGGCGCACCACGATCACGGTCTTGACCTCCGGGCATTGCTTCAGCGCCGCGTCGGCGTTCGCCTTGAGCGGCACCTTGCGCCCGCCGCGCAGGCCCTCGTCCGCGGTGATCAGCACGGTCGATTTGCAGTCCTGGATGCGCCCGATCAGGCTCTCCGGCGAGAAGCCGCCGAACACCACCGAGTGGATCGCGCCGATCCGCGCGCAGGCGAGCATCGCGTAGGCGGCCTCCGGGATCATCGGCATGTAGATGGTGACGCGGTCGCCCTTCTTGACGTGGTACTTCTTCAGCACGTTCCCGAGCCGGCAGACGTTCTCGTGCAGCTCCGCATAGGAGACGTGCTTCTGCTCCTCCGGGCTGTCACCCTCCCAGAGGATCGCGGTCTGGTCGGCGCGCGTCTGCAGGTGCCGGTCGATGCAATTCTGCGAGGCATTGAGCACGCCATCCTCGAACCAGCGGATGTGGACGTCGCCGGTGAAGCTGGTGTTCTTGACCTTGGTGAAGGGCCTCATCCAGTGGAGCCGCGTCGCCTGCTCGCGCCAGAACTTGTCCGGCTCGAGGACCGAGGCCTCGTACATGCTGAAATACTCGGCCTCGTCGACCCAGGCATTGCGGGCGACGGTCTCGGGCACGGGAAACAAGGTCGTGTTCGACATGGGGCGCGCTCCCGGTAAGGCTCTGAGCTCTTGCGCTTTAGATTAGGCCGTCGGCCATCAGCTGTCAGCTTTCCGGTCGGAAAGAATCCCGCTCCGATCGGTATCGTTCCGTTCCGCTCTCGCTCTGCTCTAAGTTATCCCTCTCGGCCCTTCAGGGCGGAGAGGTTAGGTGAGGTGGGGTGGTTGGGACACACTGGATGCAACCAGCATATGGCAACCGCCCCACCTCACCTTGCCTCTCCGCCCCTAAGGGGCGGAGAGGGATATATTGAGCAAGCTGATCGCTGAAGGCGATCGGATCCGCCGGCCGCCCCGGAATCTCACTCGTCCAATCCCTCTCTCAGCTTCGCGTGTCGCTCAAGCCTGAGAGCTGACGGCTACTCGTCGCGCCACGGATTGAGCAGCGCCCGCATCGCATGTTTGAAGTCGCCGACGTTGTGCGTGACCAGGGTCAAATCATGGGTGGTGGCGGTTGCGGCGATCAAGGCATCCATGACGCCGATCGCACGGCCAGCGGCCTCGCTTCGGGCAACGAGCCGACCCCAGGCGTCCGCGACCGCCGTGTCGACGGGTAAGATCCTGCCCTCGAAGCGCAGCGGCAGCTCGTCACCGAGCCATTCGTCGAGGCGCTTGCGCCGGCGTCCCTGGGCGAGCCGCTCGACGCCGTGGCGGAGCTCGGCCAGCGTCGCCACGCTGATGAACAGCCGATCCTCGTCCGCCTCGTCGAGCCATGCGATCACCCCCGCGTCGGGCTTCGGTCTCGCCCATTCCGATACGACGTTGGTATCGAGGAGGAAACTCACAGATCGAGCTTGCGCGGCTTGTCTTTGCGCCGACGTAGCTTGAGGCCCGATCCCCTGAGCGGCGAGGCCGCGAAGAACTCGGCGAGCGTGCCGACCCGCTTCGTCTTGCGCTGCCATTCCTCGGCCGAGACGACGACCGCCGCCTTGCGGCCGTGCCGCGTGATCGTCTGAGGGCCGCGGGTGAGCGCGTCATCCACCACCTTGCTCAATCGAGCCTTTGCCTCGGCAATGGTCCAGGTTTCCGACATCGCAAGCCTCGTTTGGACTAGAGTAGTCACTATAGTCAGATGCGTCTCGCGAGGCAATGTCTGGACGGGTGAACCCATGGACTCCCTCACCCATCCTCACGGGCATTCCCGTCGTCCAATCCCTGTCTCAGCTTCGCGTGGCGCTCGAGGATGAGCTTGCGGATCCGCTCGGCGGCGACGGCCGGCGATTCCACATTCCGGATCGCGTGCGGACCCGTGAGGCGGAGGTGGCGCGCGAGCAGCCGGAGCGCATCCTGCTTGTCGTGCAGCTTGACCTTGACGGCGAATTTGCGCGGACCGTCGCCGGGGATCACCGCGATCTCGGAGATGGCGGCGCGATCGTCCGGCGAGAGCCGGCCCGGCGGCTCGACCACGAGCGCGTCGCCCGACCAATCGATGATCCGTCCGATGTCGGAGAACGCGATCCGCGCGAGCTCGAGCAGCACGCGGTCGGCGCTGATCTTGAGCCGGTAGGATCGCTCGTCGAGCGCCGCGCGGATCGCGCGCGCGATCTTGGGCTCCGCCATCAAGTGCTGCGCCTGGGAGTAGGCGTTGCGCTCCGAATACCCCGCCCGCCGCGCCGCCGCCGAGGCGTTGCAATCGAGGAGATACTGCGCGACGAACCGCCGCTGCCGCGCGCTGAGCCGCTCGTGCTTGGGCGGCGGCGGGTCGCGCTGTTCTGCGGGGGCTGGAACAGGCGCCGGAAGGTGCGGGGGATCGGAGACGGGATCGCATGGGCACGCGGACTCGTCCGCGGCCTTGGGAAGAGGCTCGGTCATCTCGGGGCTCTCGATTGTGAAAGAGACGCCCCTCTCCCGCGTGCGGGAGAGGGTAGGGTGAGGGGCCGTCACGGCGTTGCGCGGCTACCAGAGCCGGCGGGCACCGTAAGCGTCGAAGGCGGTGTCGTTCGAGACCAGCACGAGATCGTCGAGCATCGCTTGAGCGATGAGCATGCGGTCGAAGGGATCGCGGTGCGGGCCGGGGAGCGCGCCCGCGCGCTCAGCGTGAGCGAGCGAGATCGGCAATTCGGCAAAGCCCTGCGCCGCGATAGCGCCGCCGATGTCAGCCACGAGGGCGGCGGCACTCGGCAGCTTGCCGAGCCGATGTTTGGTGGCGATCTCCCAGGCGGAGGCGGCGCTCACGAAAATCTCGTTCGCTTCGTCGGCGATCGCGCCGCGCGCCGACGCGGAGAGTCCGGGATCGTCCGCGAGCCACCAAACGAGCGTGTGGGTGTCGAGCAGGAGCTGCAGGCACTACTCCCAGCGCTGCAATTCGTCCTCGGGCAGCGGCTCGAAGAAGGACGCATCGAGCGCGATCTTCCCCTTCATCGTGCCGGGCTCGCGTTTGGGCTTGCGCATCGTCACCGGCACCAGCTTCGCGACCGGCGTCTTGTCGCGCGCGATCACGATCTCCTCGCCCGCCTCGACGCGGGCAACGAGCTGCGAGAGCGTGGTCTTGGCGACGTGGATGGTGACGGTCTTGGGCATGGGCTGCGATTTCATCTTAGCTAAAGAGTCTAGCTAAGCTCGCGCTGCCGTTCAACTGGTTTCCTATGTTCTCGTTTTGTACCATGGCGGGTCCGGATTCGTCAAGTGCCGCGTGAGGAAAATTCATGCGCGGTGACGTCGACAACATCGCTCCCAGGACCGAGGAGCGTGGCCGAAAAATTCCTCGCGAGCGAGCCGCGCGCCCGATTCCGCCCGCTACAACGCTTGAACCGGCAAGGTCGTCGTGAGCCTCACCAATGGCTGCGGCTTCTCGTTTCCCGCGCGCAAGGTGCAGGGGCTGGAAATGGCGCACGATCGCGACCTCGCCGAGGTGGCGGTGCTGGGGGCTGTGCCTCGGTCTGCCGGGGAGCGGCTCGACGTGGATGCAAGCGTGCCGGGCCTCCTCGCTGGCGTCTTCGGGACGAGGTCCTGGCTCGACCGGCAGCGCGCCGCCAGAGCCGGCGCCACACGCTCGCCTGCCAAAACCGCTGCGGCGCGCCGAACGGCGCCAAGGGCGGCCGGCCGCGGAAGCGGTGAAAGGCCGATCTTGCTGCTTTGCGCCTCTCTTTGTTGCAATGTAAACTGAAACTCTAGCCATCTGGGGACACCGAGCGTGGTGGCGGCAGTTAGAGGTTGCGCGGTGGGGGCCGGTTTGAAAGATCTGCAGAAAGTTGTTCCAGGCGAAAAAGAGTCGGTGGGTTTCAGCGAAGCGTATCGTACACGACTGGGTAGAGCCTTCCTGGGAAGAATAGAAGATGCGTTGGAGTCGTCACAGTTTTCGAAACTAAAGGGAAAGGTCGACCTTCTAATTACCTCGCCACCTTTTCCACTAGTCTTCAAAAAGCGATATGGGAATGAGTCGGGTGCTGCATATCTCGAGTGGCTGAGCGGTCTTGCCCCAAAATTGAGCGAGCTGCTGGCTTCAGATGGCTCGCTCGTCATCGAAGTAGGGAATGCCTGGGTTAAAGGCGTTCCCGAGATGTCAACGTTACCGTTGGAGGCGCTGCTAGCATTTAAAAAAGCGGCACGACTTCATCTGTGCCAACACATCATCTGCCACAATCCAGCGCGGCTACCAAGTCCAGCCCAGTGGGTAAACGTCGACCGCACACGGCTGAAAGACTCATTTACGCATGTGTGGTGGATGTCGCGATCAGAGTCCCCGAAAGCGGACAATCGCCGAGTTCTAGTACCTTACGGCGACAGCATGAAGCGACTCTTGCAAACTCAAAAATACAACTTCGGTTTGCGCCCATCAGGCCATGTGATCTCAGAGAAGGGCTTTCTTACCGATCATGGTGGAGCCATTTCTGCGAACGTAATTGATTTCGAGAGTTCGCGTCTTCCAAGTTCACTGCTGCGCTTCTCGGGCACAGCTTCCGACTCTCAATACCGGGCCTATTGTATCGAGCAAGGACTGGAGATCCACCCCGCGAGAATGCCCATGGATCTAGTTGGATTCTTTGTGCAGTTCCTGACCGATCCCGATGACTTGGTGCTCGATCCCTTCGCCGGCTCTAACACGAGCGGCGCAGTAGCAGAGGAAGCGGGAAGGCGCTGGGTGACGGTAGAAGCACGTTCAGATTACGTCAGCGGCTCGAAAGGGCGATTCATTGGAGTCCTGCGCGGCAAGGGTGCTCGGCCGAAGCCGCTTCCCTCAGAATCCCGCCAATCATGAACCCGCTCGAGTTCTTTAACGCAATCACTCGCGCAAGCACTGCGCCGCAAGTCGCGGAAGCGATAGCTCAGTTCGAAAGTGCTCATGGCATGGCGATCCAGTGGGCACCAGTCGGGGGACGTACCAATAATCGGGGCAGTATTGAAGTCTCCGGAGACCCTGGTCGTTCCTTAGTCGAACGAATTACCAACGCCATAGATGCAGTTATTGAATTTGAATACGCCGCTCATGGCGGCTATCCCGACTGCCGAAGTCCGAGAGAGGCGACAACAGCGTGGCTCAACGTTCCCGAGAACGGGCTGAGCGAGCTCACAACACGTCAGCGCCAGCAACTAGCTAACCGAATCATCGTTCGCTTACAGCCCGGCACAGATCGGAATTTGCGGACCGTGGAAGTTCGGGACGCTGGGACGGGAATAAAACCGGATCAGATGCCCAAGACCATCTTGAGCCTCGCCGAGAGCAACAAGCTGCAGAAGCATTATCTCGTTGGGACCTATGGGCAAGGTGGCTCAAGCACATTCGCGTCAAGCCAGTACAGTGTCATAGCCAGTAGATCCGGCGGCGACCCGTACGTGGGGTTCACAGTGGTGCGGTTTGAAGATCTTCCCGCTGATGAATACAAGACAGGACACTACGTGTACCTGACGCTTAATGGTGGGGTGCCTTATGTAGAGTTGCCGCTGGCGGAGTTCTCGACTGGAACCGTGGCCCGTCACTACGGATATGACTTAAGCAACTACGGATCACCACTCGGACCAAATAGCCTATACGGCTTGCTCAATCAGGTTCTCTTTGATCCCGTGCTGCCAATTTGGCTCGAGAGCGAGGTTCATGAATATCGACGGGTAATTAAAGGTTCGCGCAACGCCCTCAATGGTGCCGTCGACGAGGGAGACGAAGAGCGGCGCGGACCTTCGCTTTCACATCATGTCCGGTTGTTTTACGTGACGCTGGCGGACTTCGGGCGGCTCGGCATTGAGTACTGGGTCCTTGCTCCACCGACTAGATCCAACAAACGACCTTCATCGGCCTTTGTAAATCCGACAAAACCCATCGTGCTGACCCTGCACGGGCAGAATCATGGAGAATTGTCGAGCGCTCTCATTAAGAAACACGCCGAGCTTCCTTATCTCGCTCAACGGATTGTGTGTCACCTCGATTGCAATTCTCTAACACCGGACGCTAAGCGCGCTCTCTTTGTGTCCACGCGCGAGGACACGCGTCGCGGCGTAGTGCACACGTTGATACAAGACGAGCTGATTCGGGTTTTGCGCTCTGACGACGACTTGATCAGGCTTAACAATGAGGCGCGCGATTTAGGTAGGCGAGAGCAAGACGAGACGGCCGCCCATGAAATGCGACAGGAGGTGGCGCGGCTATTGCGGCTGCAAGGATTGAATGTTGCTGAAACGCCAAGTGGCGCGACTGCAGGAGGAAGCACGTCCGAACAAACGCCGGCCAATGCGCCAAGACCCAGACCGAGGCCTCAGCCCCTCGAGCTCCACGAACCACCAACCTTCATTCGATTGGTGTGGGCTGTTGATGACGACATAACATTTTACCCGCAACAGCGGCGCTATATCCGGATCGAAACCGACGCAAACAGCAATTACCACGATCCGCGAAATCCGGCCGCTTCACGAATCAACATTATTGCTAGTGGCGAGGGCCTCATACTCCGGGGTTCGACCCCCCTTGAGGGGGGCCGCATGCGTGTCATCACGGAGGGTGCGCCAACGGCGAGCGTTGGCGCTACAGGTGCCATCAGAGTGGAGCTCTCTCGGCCCGGGCTACCGAGCCTATCCGATGAGCGTCGATCCCGGATTGTCGAGGTCCCGCCTGCGCGCCCGGCATCCCGGCAGGCTGCGCTTCCACCATTTGAGACCAGGCCCGTCGCTGGTCCCGATGATGAACAGTGGAGTACGCTCGGTTGGCCCGACGATATCAGCTCGATCGCATCGTCTGCGCTTACTGAAAATGGCAAGCTCATAATATATTACTCTACTGTCTATCCGAAATATGCGACTCGCCGCGCAGCTCTGGAACAGAGAGATACCGCGATCGCGGACTCGTTCTCGAAAAGGTATGAGATCTGGCTCGCTGTTCATTCTCTCCTGCTTTATCAGGAACAGAAGGATAAAGAGGGAACAGGCGACCAATCCCTCGCCGAGAGCGATCCATCCGTCGAGGAAGCACGTGAACGAGAAGAACGCTGTCGCGCGGCCACGCTCTCCGCATTATTTGCGGCAAGGGAAGTACAGCTGCCATCCGGTACTGAGGACGAATGAGTCGGACGTGCTATGCCGCATCCGCCGGCCTCACCCGCCGCGCGATCTCGGAGCCGCGCTCACGCTCGACGGTCGCGATGTCGTATTGGCTCTGTAGGTCGAGCCAGAATTGCGGACTATTGCCGAAGTAGCGACCGAGGCGCACGGCCGTATCGGCCGTGATGGCGCGGCGGCCGTTCAAAATATCCATGATGCGGCCGGAGGGCACGCCAAGGTCGAGCGCGAAGCCCGCTCGCACTGAGGCGGCGTGCTGCGATCTCGCGTCTAAGCAGGCGTCTGGATGAGCAACGGGAGCCCGTTTCATAAGATGCAGGTATATCTCAGAACGGACGACCTGATTTGGCCTTTGCCGCTGGGTGCCCCAATGGGTTACACTCCTTCTAAATGATTCCGATCGTCGTCGTCGAGACTAGGCCCTTTCAGCGTCATGCCGCGGAGGTCTGGAGCGATGCGGAGCGTGAAGAATTCATCGATGCGATTGCCCGCGATCCGCAGGCCGGCGCGATCATCCAGGGAACCGGCGGCGTGCGGAAACTGCGCTGGGCCCGCGAAGGGATTGGCAAGAGAGGTGGCGTGCGCGTCATCTACTACTATCACGATGCCGGTGCGCCGATCTTCTTGCTGACTGTCTACGGCAAAGGCCGCAAGGACGATCTCAGCAAGAGCGAGCGCAATGCGATCCGGCAGGCAGTAACCCTGATCAAGCAGCAGATCCGCGCCTCCACTGGGAGAGAGTCATGACGAGACGACGCAACATCTCGGGCGAGATACTCGAAGGCTTGGCCGATGCGTCGGCTTATCTCGAGGGCCGCAAGGATCACGTCCGCGTCACCAAGGTCCAAGTCCCCGCGGCCGTGAACGTGCGGACGATTCGGCGGCATCTGAAACTGAGCCAGCCGGAGTTTGCGCGCCGCTATGCGCTGCCGCTGGCCTCGCTCAGAAAGTGGGAGCAGGGCACGCGCAAACCCGACGCCGCGACCCGCGCTTACCTGACGCTGATCGCGCGCAACCCGCGCGTCGTGGCCGAGACGCTCGCGGCGGCCTGATCCGCTACTGGCGCCCGAACCCCACCATCGAGACCCGCAACAGCATGCGGATCGATTGGGACATCCCCATCGCCATGGACGACGGCCTCGTCCTCCGCGCCGACCTGTTCCGGCCCGTCGCCGAGGGCCGCACTCCCGTCATCCTCACCTACGGCCCCTATGCGAAGGGGCTGAGCTTTCAGGCGGGCTATCCGAGCGCCTGGGCGCTGCTCTCGACCCAGCATCCCGACGCCGTCGCGGGCTCCAGCAACCAGTACCAATGCTCGGAGCTGGTCGTCTCGAAAGCGAAGCTTTCTCCGGCGCCCGCAAGACCTGAATCCGCTCGACGAGAAGCCGCCCCGCCGCGATCGCCGAGGGCTCTGGCCTGAGCGGCGCGATATCGAGCATTCGTCGCGTTGTATTCGAGAATTGAATCTTCATTTTGCGATCGCCATCTATTTCCGCGCCGGATCTCGCGCTATGGTTAATGAGCCGGTCGCGCGACCGCGCCTCGAAAGTCCCTGACTTCGGAGGCGCGGCGGACGACCGGTGAAGCACTCATGCTCCGATGATCGCTCCCGCTCTGCCGCGGGAGATGCTGCCTTGCAGAGCCTGCGTTGCGCGGGCTCATTTCGAAGGGAGAGAAAACCGATGGCTGACGAAAAATTGCGTGTCGTGGCTTTCGATACCGTCGAGCTCGACGACGGCGACTGGGATGGCCCACATCCCAACGGCGAGTTCCTGACCTACACCTCGAAGCACGCTGCCGCCTCCATCAAGCTGACCAAAGCCGGGAAGGTCGTGCTGGATGCGGACTACGGGGCCAAGAAGACGGTGCTGATCGACGAAGACGTGGCCCACCTGCCCGAGGGAATCGGCAAGGAAATCTGACCAGCGTCGGGGCGGCGGCGAGCCACCGCCTCAGCGGCCGTGCGGCCAGCTTACCCCCGCCGCACGGCCGCCTTTGCCGCCCGATCAAGGGTGAGGGTGCTGACGGCTGATCGCTGAGAGCTGATCCCTACTTCGCCGCGACCGCGCTCGGCTTTTCGCCCTCGGCCCTTATGCCCGCTTGGGGCGCGAGGCTGCCGGTGGCGAGGAGGGCCGCCTGGGTGCGATTGGCGACGTGGAGGCGCTTGATGATCTGCTTCACGTGCGCCTTGACGGTGCTCTCCGACATGGTGAGCGCGTCGGCGATCAGCTTGTTCGACTTGCCCTGGGCGATCAATGCCAGCACGTCGCGCTGGCGGCGCGTGAGCTCGGACCAGGGCTCGTTCTGGCGCTTGGGGGAGGGCGTCGCGGCGGTGCGCGGCGGGCCCGCGTCGATCAGCGAGGACGGCACATAGACGCCGCCCGCGAGCACGAGGTCGAGCGCGCCGAGCAGGACCTTGAGGCTGAGCGAGGCCGGCAGGAAGCCGCGCGTCCCCGCGTTGAGGATGAGGCGCGCGCGGTGCGGGTTGTCGTTCTCCGCCACCACCACGATCGGCGTCTCCGGGAGCGCCTGGTGCAGCATCTCGATCTGCTGGAGGTCGACCAGCTCCGCGGTGGCGGCGCCCAGTAGCAGCAGGTCGAACTTCTGGCCGCCCTCGGCGAGCCGCAGCACGTCCTCGGCGGAGGCGAGGTCGAGGATGCGCCAGGCGTTCTCGTGCTCGGTCAGCGCGAGCTTCAGGCACTCGCGGCGCAACCGGCTCTGGTCGACGAGCGCCACCACACTGTCTTGTTGCGCCTCCTGGGCGGCGCGACGGGCGTCGGGCTGCTGCCTGACCTCGATCCCCTCGTTGCTCCGGTCCATGACCCTCTCCCGACTAATGGGCTGGTGGACCTCCGCCGCTTCCGGGGGGTCCCCCGCATATTGGGTCATAGAATCACCCAACCCCTCACCCCTTGGGAAGAGCGAATCTTGCAAATTGTGGTGCTTTCTCGCTCCGCGCCCATCGCATTGGAATGCTGGGCTAATCGGCATTTACCGAAAGGGCGAACACGAAGGTTTTACGCCCCATTGACGATTTGGTGTTAGCATCGCGCCGCCTTAATGAGTAATTCCTCGCTTCCTCCGCTCAATCTCTCGGCCGCCGCGCTCAACGTGCTCCAGACCCGCAATGCCGCGGCGCTGAGTGCGGTGAAGAGCGCGACGGACTCCGAGCGCAAGGTCGCCCAGCTGATCACCGACGCCAGCGACAACCTCGCCCAGCAGGCGTCTGGCGGCGGCACCATCCCGCGCGGACAGATCGTCAACATCCTGGTCTAGCGCTGGCGCGCCCCCCGGCTCGCGTGACACAGTCGCGCGAAATCCCGTGAGGAGGCGCATCATGAGGCTCCAAGGCAAAGTCGCGATTGTCACCGGCGGCGGCTCCGGCTTCGGTGAGGGCATCGCCCAGCGCTTCGCCGAGGAGGGCGCGCGCGTGGTCGTGAACGACATCGACGAGCGCGGCGGCGCCCGCGTCGCCGCCGAGATCGAGAAGGCCCAGGGGCAGGGGAGTGCCGCCTTCGTCAAGGCCGATGTTGCCGTGAGCGCCGACGTGGCCCGGCTCGTGAAGGCGTCGCTCGACCGCTACGGCAAGCTCGACATCGTCGTGAACAACGCGGGCGTTACGCACGTCAATGGGCCGATGCTCGAGGTGAGCGAGGCGCTCTTCGACCGGGTCTTCGCCGTCAACGTGAAGTCGCTCTACCTCTCGGCGCTCCACACCGTGCCGGTATTCCGAAAGCAGGGTGGCGGCTGCATCATCAACACGGCCTCGACTGCGGGGCTCCGGCCACGGCCGGGCCTCGTCTGGTACAACGGCTCCAAGGGTGCAGCGATCACCATCACCAAGGCGATGGCGGTCGAGCTGGCGCCCGACAAGATCCGCGTCAACGCGCTCTGCCCGGTCGCGGGCGACACGCCGTTGCTCGCGAGCTTCATGGGCGGCGACACGCCCGAGAACCGCAAGAAGTTCATCGGCTCGATCCCGCTCGGCCGCCTCTCGACCCCCCGCGACATCGCCAACGCCGCCCTCTACCTCGCCTCCGACGAGGCCGAGTTCATCACCGGCGTGGCGCTGGAGGTGGACGGGGGAAGATGCGTGTAGCCCGCCACTACTCCCCCTCGTCCTGAGTGCACGCCCGAAGGGCGTGTGTCGAAGGACCAGACGCCGGTGAAGACCCTTCGACACGCTCGCTTCGCGAGCGCGCTCAGGGTGAGGGGAGTCTGGGGTTAGCTGAAAGCTGACGGCTCTTTAGTGCCTGAAATGCCGCATGCCCGCGAAGACCATGGCGATGCCGGCCTGGTCGGCGGCGGCGATCACGTCGGCGTCGCGGATGGAACCGCCGGGCTGGATCACGGCGGTGGCGCCGGCCTCGACCGCGGCGAGTAATCCGTCGGGAAAGGGGAAGAACGCGTCTGACGCGACGACGGAGCCTTTCGCGGGGCTTTCGGCGAGGCCCGCGGCCTTGCCGGACTCGGCCGCTTTCCACGCGGCGATGCGGGAGCTGTCGACCCGGCTCATCTGCCCGGCACCGATGCCGACGGTGGCGCCGCCCTTCGCGTAGACGATGGCGTTCGACTTCACGTGCTTCGCCACGCGGAAGGCAAACAGCAGGTCCGCGAGTTCGGCGGGTGTCGGCGCACGCTTGGTCACGGTTTTGAGCTCGTTGGCGCCCACCCGGCCGTTGTCCCGCGTCTGCAGGAGGTAGCCGCCGGCCAGCGAGCGGAGCGTAACGCCCGACGCGGCGGCATCGGGCATCCCGCCGGTGCGCAGGACCCTGAGCTGGGTCTTCTTCTTCAGCGCCTCGCGCGCGCCGGCCTCGATCTCGGGCGCGATCGCCACCTCCGCGAAGAGCTTTCCCACGAGCTCGGCAGTGGCGCCGTCGAGCGGGCGGTTTGCCGCGACGATGCCGCCATAGGCGCTCACGGGATCGCAAGCGAGCGCCTTCCGATAGGCGTCGGCGAGATCCGCACCAATGGCGACGCCGCAGGGATTGGCGTGCTTGATGATGGCCACGGCGGGCGCCTCGAACTCCGCCACCAGCTCGAAGGCGGCATCCGTGTCGTTGAGGTTGTTGTAGGAGAGTTCCTTGCCCTGGATCTGCTCCGCGGTGGCGACGCCCGGCCGCGGCGCGCCACCGACATAGAACGCTGCGTGCTGGTGCGGGTTCTCGCCGTAGCGCAGCCGTTGCTTCAAGCGCGCAGCGAGGCCGAGCGTCGGCGGGAAGACCTCGCCCGATTGCGCACCCAGCCATTCCGCGATCGCCGCGTCGTAGGCCGCGGTGCGCGCGTAAGCGAGCTGCATCAGCCGGCGCCGTAGTACCAGCGACGTGGCGCCGCCATGGGCCGCGAGATCGGCAAGCACGGCGTCATACTCCGCGGGGTCGGTCACGACGGCGACGCCCTCGAAATTCTTGGCGGCGGCACGGATCATGGCGGGGCCGCCGATGTCGATGTTCTCGACGCACTCGTCGAACGAGGCGCCCCGCGCCACCGTCGCCGCGAAAGGGTAGAGATTGCTCACCAGCAGATCGATGGGCGCGATGCCGTGCTGGGCGATCGTGGCGAGATGGTCCGGCTTGTCGCGCCGCGCGAGCAGCCCGCCGTGCACCGCCGGATGCAACGTCTTGACCCGGCCTTCCAGCATCTCAGGGAAACGCGTGACCTCGGCGACGTCGGTGACCGCGAGCCCCGCGTCTTTCAGCGCCTTTGCCGTCCCGCCCGTCGAAATCAGCGTCACGCCGTGACCCACGAGCGCGCGCGCCAGCGCGATGAGCCCGGTCTTGTCGTAGACGGAAAGCAGAGCCCGCTTCACCGGGTGGAGCCTGTCATCCTGCATGCTGCACCGTGGAATTCGTGGGTTCGTTCTTCGAGACGACCAGCGGCGGCATGCTGACGAACGCGTTGAGCCGCGGATAGAGCGAGCACATCGCATTGTCGGGGCCGACTGATCTGAAATGCGTGCCGCCGGGGCGCGCGCGGGCACCCTCCGGGATGACCGAGATCATCGGTCGCAACGGACAGAGCCCGCTCCTTAGGAGGCGCGCGCCCTTGGGCGAGACCGAGTAGCAGACAGTCCCGAACGCCCAGCGCAACCTGAACAATTGTGGAGACAGCGCCAGCCGCTGAAATGTGGTGATGCCGGCCCGCACGCCCGGTTGGTCGAATTGGCCAAGGCAGTATGAGACGCCCGGCAGCATTTCGAAACTCATGAAGCCATCGAAATTGAAGCCCCAGAGGACGACATCCCAATCCGTCGGAAGCTCGCGCATCGTACTCTCCGCGAGCCGATCGAAGTCGCCATGGAAGATCGCATCGTCCTCGGCGACGGTGAGCGCGTGACCGGTCTCCATCGCGGCGGTCCACAGGCCGACGTGCGAGAGCGTGCAGCCGAGGGCACTCGGCGAATACGTCGTGAGCACATCGCTCGCCACGAGCCCGCGCGCCACGAGCCCGGCCATGTCGAGCTGCCGGCCATCGATCGCGGAATATCGCGCCACCTCGGCGAGGTGACGATTGACGGTCGTGAACGCGCTGAACCGCTCGGGAGTGCGGTCGAGACTGATGACATGGACGCGCAAGCGGACACCTTCCGAGGTCGCGTAGAAAAGAGCATGCGCCGGCCGACGGTGGCAAGCTGCGCCTTCCACGGTTTCCCTCGCGTGGGATTCCGCACTAGCCTTTGCCCTCGAGGCCGAAGGTGGTCCGAAGGACGGATCCTGGGGCCTGCGCGGATGAGGTCGGCATGCTATCGGACGAGGAGCGTGAATTTCTCGCTGACCGGAGAGTCGCGCACCTAGCGACAGCCGATCGCCACGGTGTCCCTCATGTCATGCCAGTGTGCTTCATCTTGGCGGAGGGGACACTCTATATCGCGATCGACGAAAAGCCGAAGCGCCGTCCGGGCGCTCCGCTGAAGCGGCTACGGAACATCGCGGAGAACCCAATGGTCGCCGTCGTCGTCGATCGCTACGACGAGAAATGGTCTCAGCTCGGCTGGGTGATGCTCCGCGGCCGAGCCAGGATCCTGACTGAGGGTGCTGAGCATGACGCCGCACAGACGCTGCTCCGAGCGCGCTATCCCCAACTCGCCGCCATGCGAATCTCCGGGCTGCCCGTCATCGCCATTCACGTTGAGCGAACGGTGAGCTGGGGCAACTTGTCGGCAGCGGGCTAACGCGGCGACAGGAGACTGGGTCGCGTGCTAAGAGCGTGGGCAAGCACTCAGCCAGGAGGCATGGCCATGCGTGTTGGCGTCTTTCACTTCCCGACCGATTACGGCATCGACATCTCCGAGCTCGCACGCGCGCTCGAGGCGCGCGGCTTCGATTCGCTCTTCGTCTGCGAGCACACCCACATCCCGGTGAGCCGCCGCACGCCGTTCCCGAGCGGCGGCGAGCTGCCCAAGCGCTACAAGCACACCCACGATCCCTTTGTGGCGCTCTCCTTCGCGGCGGCTGCGACCCGCACGCTCAAGATCGGAACCGGCATCTGTCTCTTGCCGCAGCGCGACCCCATTGTCACCGCCAAGTCGGTGGCGAGCCTCGACCGGCTCTCGGGCGGGCGCTTCGAGTTCGCGCTCGGCGGCGGCTGGAACGTCGAGGAAATGGAAAACCACGGCGCGCATTACGACACCCGCTTCAAGCTGTTGCGCGAGCGCGTGCTGGCCATGAAGGCCCTTTGGACCGAGGAAGCTGCCGCGTTCCACGGCGAATTCGTGAACTTCGACCCCGTCTGGCTCTATCCCAAGCCCAAGCAGAAGCCACATCCGCCGATCCTGCTGGGCGGCGAGACCGATCACACCTTGAAACGCGTGGTCGAGTTCTGCGACGGCTGGTTCCCACGCGCGCGCGGCGAGTTCGACGCCAAGGCCGCGATCGCGCGGCTCCGCCGTTTCGCGGCCGCTGGCAAACGCGATCCCGCCAGCCTGCCGATCACGGTCTTCAACGCGCCCGCCGACCGGGCGGCGCTCGCCGCCTATCGCGAGGCCGGCATCCATCGCGCGCTACTGCATGTCCCGGACCTCGGCCGCGACCAAGCGCTCCGCGAGCTCGACAAGATGGCGCCCCTCGCAGCGGCCTAAGGATGATGCCGGCGGCGGCTCAAAAATCCGTGCAGCGGCCGTTGCGCTCCCAGTCGCCGTAGCGCGTGGGCTCCGGTCCCGTGGGGCCGCCGATTTCAATCGGTTTTTGATCTGATTTATCAGCGGGCTTCGGCGGTTTCGGCGGTATTGTGTCCGTGGCCTTCACGGCGGGTTTTGGCGTCGATGGTGCGCTCGGCATCCCTCTATAGGACCAAGCCAGTCTCGGCCTGCCAAGACCCCTCGGGGGGAGAGGCTTGAACCCGGCCCTTCCGGGTCCCAGTTTCAGTCAAACTGGGGATGCGAAGAGCCGGTCGTACGGGGGTCGTGCGACAGCAGGGAACATTGGGTAGCGGTGCGGTGGTCGAGCCAGCTCCGACAGTGACGGACCTTCCTTCCGCCCGCGCGGTGGCTGTGGATCTCATTGGCACGGTGCTGCGCCGCAAGCGGCCCCTCGACGACGCCATCGACGACAACGCGAGCATGGGCAATCTGGCCCCGCGCGACCGTGCCTTCGCGCGCTTGCTGGTCGCGACCGTGCTTCGCCGCCTCGGCCAGATCGACGCGCTGATCGCCCATTGCCTCAACTCGCCCCTCCCGCCGCGCGCCGCCGCGGTCCATGACATGCTCCGGCTCGGCATCGCGCAGCTGCTCTTCCTGCGCACACCCCCGCATGCGGCGGTGGCGACTACGGTCGACCTCGCGGGCGCCCGTGGTTTCCTCACGTACAAAGGCTTGGTGAATGCGGTGCTGCGCCGCTTGAGCCTTGAGGGGCCGGGGCTTGCGGCCCAGCACGATGCGGCGCGCCTCAACACGCCCGATTGGCTCTGGCAGGCCTGGAGCCAGGCCTATGGCGAGATCACCGCCCGCGAGATCGCGACCGCGCATTTGAAGGAGGCGCCGCTCGACATTTCCGTGCGCGGCGACCGGCCGCGCTGGGCGGCGGCGCTCGAGGCGACCACGCTTCCGACCGGCACGCTCCGGCGTGGCAGCGGCGGCGCCATCATGGCCTTGCCCGGCTATCAGGAGGGCGCCTGGTGGGTGCAGGACGCCGCGGCGGCGATCCCCGCGACCCTCTTCGGGTCGATCGCGGGTAAGCGCGTGATCGACCTCTGCGCGGCTCCCGGCGGCAAGACCGCGCAGCTCGCGGCTGCGGGCGCCAACGTCACCGCGATCGATCGCTCGCCGCGTCGGCTGCAACGGCTCAAGAACAACCTGGTGCGGCTCCATCTCGAGGCCGAGTGCATCAGCACCGACGCCGGCAGCTGGCAGCCGAGCGAGCCCGCGCAGTATGCGCTGCTGGACGCACCCTGCACGGCGACCGGCGCCATCCGTCGGCATCCTGACGTGCCGCATCTCAAGTCCATGGACGACGTGCATCGGCTCGCCGCCGTGCAGGAGCGGTTGCTCGACGCCGCGGTCAAGATGCTGGCCCCCGGCGGCATGCTCGTCTATTGCACCTGCTCGCTCGAGCCCGAGGAGGGTCCGATGCAGATCGGCCGGCTCCTTGCCCGCGAGGCGCCCGTAGAGCGCCGCCCGATCGCCGCCGCGGAGATCGGCGGCCTCCAGCAGTGCCTCACCGCCGACGGTGACCTCCGCACATTCCCCTGCCATCTGTCGGAGACAGACGGCCTCGACGGCTTCTATGCCGCGAGGCTCGTCCGCACGGAATAGCGGCGGCCTCTCAAGAGAGCGCTCTACCCTCAACGATTTCCTCTCCGCCCCCAGGGGCCGAGAGGAAACGGCGTGGGGTCTCGTCGTCTTGCGGCGCCGCTGGAACCTTGTTACCTACACCCCATGCAACAGCCGATTCGCATTGCCCCGTCGATCCTGTCGGCGGACTTCGCTCAGCTGGGTGAGGAGGTGCGCGCGGTCACCGAGGCGGGCGCGGACTACATCCACGTCGACGTGATGGACGCACATTTCGTGCCGAACCTCACCATCGGACCGACGGTGGTGAAGGCGATCCGCCCCTACACGACGCTGCCCCTCGACGTGCATTTGATGATCTCGCCGGTCGATCCCTTCATCGAGGACTTCGCCATGGCGGGAGCCGACATCATGACCGTGCACCCGGAAGCGGGCCCGCATCTCCACCGCACGCTCCAGGCGATCAAGCAGACGGGCAAACGCGCGGGTGTGGCGCTCAATCCCAGCACGCCGCCCGAGGCAGTGGACTTTGTCCTCGATCTGGTCGACCTGATCCTGGTGATGACAGTCAATCCGGGTTTCGGTGGCCAGACGTTCATCTCGAACCAGCTCGACAAGATCCGTACGCTCCGCAAGCGCATCGATTACACCGGCCGCGCGATCGACCTCGAGGTGGACGGCGGCGTCAATCCCGAGACCGCCCGTGCCGCCATCGCCGCCGGGGCCGACCTGCTGGTGGCGGGCACCGCGACCTTCTCGGGCGGCCCGCCGCGCTACGCCGAGAACATCCGCCGCCTGCGCGCCGGTAAATAGGGGTCCCAGCCACGACCATGGCCGTCGCAACGGGGGATCGCCGGCTGCGGTATCGGCTGTGGGCGGCCTATTGGAGCACGCCCGCGCACCGCGTGCGGCTCTGGGGCCGCTCGCCGAAGGCGCTGGCCCTCTCGCTCGACGAGCGCTGGCCGGGCGATCCCCGCCGGGGCGAGGCGATCATCGAGGGCAGCTACCGCTTCGCGGGCGAGACCGTCGCCAGCGCGGATCCGCCCTGGGCGCCTGGGCTCGCCGGCGCCGATTGGCAGGCGGAGCTCCATGGCTTTGCCTGGGTCGCCGATCTCGCGGCGGTCGCGACCGAGGCGGCGACGGGCAAGGCCCGCCTCCTGCTCAAGACCTGGATAGAGCAGCACGAGCGCTGGCACCCCCTGGTCTGGCGTGCCGACGTCATGGGCGAGCGGCTCTATGCCTGGGTCGCCTATTCGGAGTTCCTGGCGCCGGAGGCGGGCGATGCCGAACTCCGCCGCGCGTTCCTCAAGAGCCTCAGTCGGCAGACGCGGCATCTTCGCCGGAGTGCCGGCTGGGAGGCGATCGGTCTCGGCCGGTTCGCGGCTCTCAAAGGTCTGCTCGCTGCCGAGATGGCGCTCGCCGCCAAGGACCGGGAGCTCGATGGCGTGTTGCAGATGCTGGAGGCCGCCGCCAAGGACCAGATCCTGCCCGACGGCGGCCATCGCGCACGCAGTCCCGCGGCGCAGCTCGCGGCGCTCCATCACTTGATCGATGCGCGCGCGGCGCTCTATGCCGCCCGCATCGAGGTGCCGCAGCCGATCCACGGCGCGATCGATCGCGCGGCACCCATGCTGCGCTTCTTCCGCCACGGCGACGGGCGATTGGCGCTCTTCAACGACAGCCAGGAAAGCGAGCCGGCGGTGATCGATCTGGTGCTGGCGCGCTCGGAGGCGAAGGGCCGTGCGCCGGCCTCGGCACCCATGTGCGGCTTCGAGCGGCTCGCCGCCGGCAAGTCGATCGTGATCGCGGATTGCGGACCGCCGGCCTCGGAGCAATGGGGCGCCTTCCCGCACGCGGGCACGCTCTCCTTCGAGATGAGCCATGGGCGCGAGCGCCTGATCGTGAACTGCGGCGCCTATCGAGGGCCCAAGGCCGCCTGGCATGCGGCGCTCCGCACCACCGCCGCGCACTCGACGCTGATCGTTGCCGACAAGCCCAGCGCCGAGCTCGACGCCGAGGGGCACATCCTGAAGCACCCGCGCGCCATCACCCGCGAGCGTGCCGAGCAGGACGGTAGCCAGTGGATCTCCACGACTCACGACGGTTACAGGGCCGAGT
>DATEGF010000275.1:0-29006 GCA_035280245.1 Allostellaceae bacterium | reverse complement strand
CGGAGCCGGCTGCAAGCTCGGCGGCGGCAGAGCCGCACTCTGTTGCGGCGCCTGCTGCTGCGTGCGCGCCGGTGAGCCCACGGGTGGCGGCGGCGCCGAGCGCGGCGTCTCGCCTTGCGGCACGCTGCGCACCGACGGCGGCGTCATCGGTGATTCCTGTGGCGGTGGTTGGCCACCGCTCGCCGTGGTCCGCGACGCCGCGGATCGCGCGGGGGCGGACGGCACCTGCGCCGACTGCACGGGCGCAGTTGGCGCGGCGGAGCTATCTGCCGGTGCCGGCGCGTCGGGAGCGTTCACTGGTGGGCTCGGCACGACTTTCGGCGGCGTGGGCACGTATTGCTGGTCATTGCTCTCGACATACTTCGCGTTCGCGCGGTCCGCCGCGAGGCTGTTGCGCAGCTTCTCGCGGTCGGCGGAACTCAGCGCATTGGTGGGCGGCGGCGGCACCGAGGCGAGATTGGGATAGTCGTCCTCGCCGCCCTTCTGGAGATTCTGCGTGTTGCGCGCGTTCGATTTGGGATCGTCTGCGGAGGCGCCGGAGACATCCCGATACCACTCGACCGGATTGGCCCAGTCGGGGACGTCGCACCCGCTCACGCCTACGGACACCGCGAGCATCGCTGCCGCGGTCCACTGCCTACGCCGTCTTGACACTAGTCTGCTCGCCGCTGCTCGATGCCCCATCGCGACCGTCGAAGTCCCCGCTGCCGTGCCCTGCCCCTACTCTCTGGGCCGCAAGGCATTATATACAGCCTGCCACCGGGGGCGCCTCTGGTGTATGACAACGGTGTATTCAATCCGCCGCCTTGCGTCACTAAGAATCCTCCCCAGCGAACCAGCAGGTAAACTCAGACATGGCCGATCCTTCCGGTCAAAAGCCCGGCGGTCAAGGGCCGGAGGCCCACGTTCCCGATCCGATGCAGCTCTCGCGAGAGCTCGCCGACATCGCCGAGCGCAGCCAGCGGCTGGTGCTGGAGTTCCTGCAGCGCCAGCGGCCCGACCGGCTCGGCATGGCCGATCCGCTCAACGTAGGCGAGGCCTTCCTCGAGATGACGCAGCGGTTGATGGCGGATCCCACGAAGCTGGTACAGGCGCAGCTGTCGCTCTGGCAGGACTACCTCAAGCTCTGGCAATCGACAACGCAGCGCCTTATGGGCGGGCCGGCGGACCCCGTGATCGAGCCAAGCGCGGCCGATCGGCGCTTCAAGGACAACGCGTGGACCGAGAACACGGTCTTCGACTACATCAAGCAGAGCTATCTGCTGACCGCGCGCTGGATGCAGGCGACGGTGAAGCAGGTCGACGGGCTCGACGACAAGACCGCGAAGAAGATCGACTTCTATACGCGGCAGTTCGTCGACGCGATCGCGCCCTCGAATTTCGTGCTGACAAATCCCGAGGTGCTGCGCGCGACGATCGAGAGCGGCGGCGAGAACCTGGTCAAAGGCCTCGATAACCTCCTCACGGATCTCGAGCGCGGCAAGGGCCGGCTGATGATCAAGATGACCGACCTCGAGAAATTCAAGGTCGGCCAGAACATCGCGGTGACGCCGGGGCAGGTCGTCTATCAGAACGATCTCATCCAGCTCATCCAGTACGAGCCCACCACCGCGAAGGTGCATCGGCGCCCGCTGCTGATCATTCCGCCCTGGATCAACAAGTTCTACATCCTCGATCTCCGGCCCGAGAACTCGTTCATCCGCTGGGCGGTCGAGCAGGGGCACACGGTGTTCGTGGTCTCCTGGGTCAACCCGGACGAGAGGCTCGCGAAGAAGAGCTTCGAGGATTACATGAAAGAGGGCCTGCTCGCGGCCCTCGACGCCATCGAGCAGGCGACCGGCGAGCGCGACGCCAACGTGATCGGCTACTGCCTCGGCGGCACGCTGCTGGCGGCGACGCTCGCCTATATGAAGGCGAAGGGGGACGACCGTATCACGAGTGCAACCTACTTCGTGGCGCTGACAGACTTCAAAGATGCGGGCGAGCTGTCCGTCTTCATCGACGAGGAGCAGCTGCATTTCCTCGAGGAGCGCATGCGCGAGCATGGGTATCTCGAAGGCTCTGACATGGCGACCACCTTCAACATGCTGCGCGCGAACGACCTGATCTGGTCCTTCGTCGTGAATAATTATCTCCTCGGCAAGGAACCTTTCTCGTTCGACCTGCTTTACTGGAATTCGGATTCCACCCGGATGCCGGCGGCGATGCACAGCTTCTATTTGCGCAACATGTACCAGGCGAACAAGCTGGTGGAGCCCGGCGGCATCACGCTCGGCGGCGTGCCGATCGACGTGCGCTCGATCGAGACGCCGAGTTTCCTCCTCTCGACCAAGGAGGATCACATCGCGCCCTGGAAATCGACTTACGCGGCAACGCAGCTCTATGGCGGTCCCGTCAAATTCGTGCTGGCGGCCTCCGGCCACATCGCGGGTGTGGTCAATCCGCCCGGCAAGAGCAAGTACGGCCACTGGGAGAACGCGAAGAATCCACCGACGCCCGACGAATGGCTCGCCACCGCCAAGCAGTATCCGGACTCCTGGTGGCCGGTCTGGGACAAGTGGGTTGGCAAATATGCGGGCGGCGAGGTGTCCGCGCGCAAGCCCAGTGACGGCAAGCTCAAGCCGATCGAGAAGGCGCCGGGCTCCTACGTACTCGTGAAGGGGAGCTGAGCCTGTGAACAAATGTACCGGGACAGGTTAGCGGTTGACGCCTCGCCCCGGCCCCATTACGTTGCGCCGCATGAACGCGCAAGCCGTATTCACCCTCACTTGCTGGTGCCGAAAGCACATGCTTTCGGGGCCTGAGAGGACGTGCGCGCGCTAAGACTCGTGTTGCAACGAAACCACCTCGAAGGCCCCGCCAGATCAGTCGGGGCCTTTCGCATTTCAGGGCCCAGACCAGAGGGCGAGAGGCCTCCGAGAGAACGTCGGAGGAGCGTTATGAGCAGCCTAGGACCGGACGGCTTACTCCTGGAGGAGCGACCGAGACGTCGCATCCCGGCACCGCCCTTTTTACACGCCGAGCCAGCGACTGACGTGTCTGCGGCGCCCTTGTGGACCGCGTTTCGCGACCGCTATACGCGCGCGCGAGAACGGCGGCACCTCGACGCCGCGGGTGCGTGGGTCTTGGCTGAGGAGCCGTGAACTCGGAACTAGACCGGTGCGAGGTCCAAGTCGCGCACGGCGACCTCGCAGCGCGCGGCGATCGTCTGCCAGTCTCGGCGCTCGTTTGCGCATTCCTGGAAGCTTAGGGGCATCCCGACGTGGAGCCGCAAGCGCGTGAACCGCGGCCAGCGTCGGTCGGGTGGCAGCGCCGCGAAGGCACCATGAAGATGACAGGGCACCACCGGAACCGAAGTTCCCGCCACCAGGGCGCCGATCCCGGCCTTGAAATCAGCCATTTCGCCTGTGCGGCTGCGCGTGCCTTCCGGAAACAGGATGTAGACCAAGCGGTCCTCCACGAGGCGCGCTCTCAGCATGGCGATATCCGCGGGCTTGGTCGCCCGTCGGCGGAGCGGCAGCGCATTGAGCGCAAGCGCAGCGAATGCGGAACTCGCGAAGGAGGTGAAGAACGTATCTTCGGCGGCGATCGGGTGGATGCGGTCGACCAGCCGCGACGGCATTGCGGCCGCCAGCGACAGCGCATCCAGATGGCTCGAGTGATTCGCGATGAGAACGAACGGCGGCTCCGGCAGGTGCTCGAGACCGACGATCGTGAAGCGGTGGAACAGCCGAAGATAACCGCGCACCAGTTGGCGCCAGCACAAGTGTGTCACGGTCGCGACGAAGCCGAGCTCGCGCGTGAGGCTCGCGAGCCGCTGCCGCTCGCTCAGGCCCAGATCGCGCGCCGGCTTGAGCCGCCATTCCATCAGAACCAGACCCGCGTGGGCTGATCGAGGCCGAAGCCCACGAAATAACCGACGTAGTGGAACACCGAGGGCGCCACCAGCAGCAGACTGTTGAAGCGGTCGAGGATGCCGCCATGGCCGGGGATCGCCACTCCCATATCCTTGATGCCGATGTCACGCTTGATCGAGGACAGCATGAGATCGCCGAGCTGCCCCGCGACGCTGACGATCGCGCCGAGGCCGACGAGCTTCAGTCCATCATCCATCGCCGTGCCAACGAAGATCGGTCGAGCGAGCATTGCAACGAGCCCCGTGGTGAGGACGAGCGCGCCGACGGCGCCGGAGAACGTCTTGTTGGGGCTCGTGTGGGGTAGCAGCTTCGGTCCGCCGAGGGTCTTGCCGACGACATAGGCGACGACGTCGTTGAGGCCGACGGCCAGCAGCAACAGGAGGAGCAGCGGGCGATAATTAGCATCGTTCGCCATGTAGCCAAGGTGCGCCAGCGCGGCACCGAACAAGAAGAAGGCGAACAGGCCGAGCGCCACCCGCTGCACATAGCCCTGTGGGTGATCGAAGGGGATCGAGGCGACCGCGATGCAGCCACAACTGAGCGGGATCAGCGCCATGAAGAACGCGTACCAATGATCGGCCGACGCCAGGTTCACTGCGAAGATCCCGAGCACCACGAAGAACGAGACGAAACGCTCGCGGAACAATCCGGTGGCGCGACTGTATTCCCGGAAGCAGGCGAGCCCAAGCAGCGTCACGGCGACGATCACCCAGAGACGCCCCGCGAGGATCGGCAGCCCCATTGCCGGCGCCAGCAGTGACCAGGAGCCCAGGCGGAGCCACAGCTCCCGCCGCATCTCCGGTGAGAGCCGCCCCGCGACTTGCAGCAGGCCGATGATCAGGGCACCCAGCAGGAGGATCGCGATCACAAGCGCCGCGATCCATCCGGTGAGCGGATGCGCAAAGGCGATATCCCAACGCTCGTGATAGCCGCTCACGCGGCCCCACCGCGCAGCGACCGAGCGATCCGGAGCAGGCGCCTCACCGCCGTGACGAGGCAGCCGAGGATCACGAGGAGGAGCGCAAGGCTCGGAAGCTCCAGCTCGCCCAGCATGGGCTGCCACCCGCGCGGTGTCGCCACCATCCAGAGCGCCAACACCGTCATCAGGAACATTCGATGCGGCTTCGCCATCGGCCCGGAGAAATCATTGGGCGCGCCCGCCGCCTTGCCCACCGATCGAATGTAAGCGGTCGCCATCGCCGCAAGCGCTGCCGCGACACCGAGCCCCCAATCGCCCCCTGCGACGCCGGCCCCGATCAGGACCGCGCTGTCGGAAACCCGATCGGGAATCTCGTTATAGAGCTCGCCGACGGGCGACGCGGCTCCCTTGGCGAGCGCCACCATGCCGTCCAGCATATTGGCTGCCAGCCGAAGCTGAACCAGCACGGCGCCTGTCAGCCAGAGCGTCGCGGCCGCGCCGTCCGCCCACCGCGTTAGCGCCAATGCGAGGCCGGCGACCACGCCACAGCAGAGGCCAAAAATGGAGATGGCATTGGCGGACACATTGCGACGGGCCAGCCACGCCGCAACAGACTGCGAGAGCGGATGGCTTCTCGCGGCAATGGGGCGACGGTCGACGGTCGGCATATATTCTGCGCGCGAATGCTAAGGCTGAACGGGCTCCCACCCCTCTTTCGTCCACTTGAAGACGGTCGCAGAAATCGGCCGTGGGGATTTGCGCACCATTTCGCGCGCGAGGCCAGCCATTGCGTCGATCCCGTTTGGCTGCCCAGCGTCGCCATAGAGCACGGCGTCGTTCGACGGGACCGCCACGATCAAGCCTCCCTTCATTTGCCCCGCGATGCCCGACCAATCGTCGTGCAGCGAAAGCCGGCTCGATTCGTAATAGTCACCCACGATAGTCCCGATACCATTGCTCGGCAGTCCGCGAGCGAAATCCGCGAAGGGCCGCAACGCCGCCTCGACGTTACGCTTGCCAAGATCGATGACAGCGTCGGCCGACAACCCGACCCGCTCGGCGTCTCTCACCCGCAATAGGCGCGCGGCATGAGGAGTATCGGCCATGTAGAGCACCCACAGCTCGCCGGCGAGCGGGACCGCGATCGGCTGTGCCTTTGGATCATCCGGGCGATACCGTCGCGCTTCCTCGATATAGGCGGCCGGCCGCACGACCGCGCGGATCATCGATGGCTCTAGTGGAGCATCCGCCTCCCGGACCATGCCGGAGCTGTTCGTCACAAAGTCAGCGGCCGCCCGCTCGCACCCGCTGGGATTGCGAGAACAGAAATCGTAGATTCGATTGAGTCGCACCTGCTGTTTGCGGTCGGCGTGGCCCGGCGGCGTCGCATCGAGGGTCAGCGGTCCCTCGACCGTGATTTCGAACTCAGGCAAAGCCTTGGCCAGGGCCAGCGCGAAGTAGCTGGTTAGTCCGCTGGGATCAGTCGGGATTTCCGCCTGCACAGTTCCTGGCGACGCGATCACAATCGACGCGCCAAGCACTAGGTGCAACCATCGATAAACCATTAGCCCATCGCCCCTCTCTCGCATGAATGCACGCAAGGGTAGCATTCGATGGGGACCGCGAATAGCTGGCGCAACGCTCACCAGTCTACCGGTGCTGGTCCGCGAGCGCCGCGTAGCGCTCGGGCAGCGTCTCGATGTAGTGCGCCTCCTCCGCCGTCACGCCGCGGAGGAGCCGCGCGGGGGTGCCGGCCCAGAGCTCGCCTGATTTGACGCGCTTTCCCGGCGTCACCACCGCACCGGCGGCGATCCAGGCGCCGGTCTCGACCACGGCGCCGTCCATCACGCAGGCCTTCATGCCGACGAAGCAGCGGTCCTCGAGCCGGCAGGCGTGGATCAGCGCCAGGTGGCCGATGGTGACCCGCTCGCCGATCCAGGTGTCTCCGCCCTTGACGCTCGACACATGCACGACGGTGCCGTCCTGCACGTTCGTGAGCGCGCCCACATGGATCGCGGCGAGGTCGCCGCGCAGCACGCAGCCGTACCAGATGTTGGCGCGCGCGCCGACCTCGACTCGGCCGATCAGGGTGGCATTCGCCGCCACGAAAGCGTCGGGCGCGATCTCCGGCAGATGATTGCGGAACGGCCGGATCAGGCCGCCGCTCACGACGGCATCGCCTCCTGCAAGCCGCTCGTCTCCGGCAGGCCCAGCATGAGGTTGAGGTTTTGCACCGCCGCACCCGAGGCGCCCTTGCCGAGATTGTCGAGGAGCGCTACCAGCCGCGCCTGCCCCGCCTCGTCCGAGCCGAAGACGTAGAGCTTCATCTTGTTGGTGCCATTGAGGCGCTCGGGATCGAGCGTCTTCAGCGACGCCGCTTCCTCGAGCGAGGCGACCTCGACGAAGATCGAGCCGGCGAAGGCGCGGGCGAGCGTGCCGTGAAGGTCCTTGAGCGTTGGCGAGGTCGGCAGCGCCTTCAGCTGCAGCGGCACCTCCACGATCATGCCCTGCGCGTACCGGCCGACCGCCGGCGCGAACAGCGGCTTGTACTGAAGGCCCGTGTGGACCTGCATCTCCGGCACATGCTTGTGCGCCATGGTGAGCGCGTAAATGCGATAGGGCACCTTGGTGTAGCCGGGCGAGCTCTGGTTCTCGAACTCCGCGATCATGCTCTTGCCGCCGCCGCTATAGCCGGAGACCGCGTTGACGGTAACCGGCCAGCTCTTCGGCAATAGCTCAGCGTCGACCAGCGGGCGCGTCAGCGCAATGAATCCGGTCGGATAGCAGCCGGGATTGGAGACGCGCCGCGAATTCGCGATCGCCTCGCGCTGCGCCTTCGACATCTCGGGGAAGCCGTAGACCCAGCCTGGCGCCGTCCGGTGCGCGGTGGACGCATCGATAACGCGGACGGAGTTCCGCTCGATGAGCCGCACGGCCTCGCGCGCGGCGTCGTCGGGAAGACACAAGATCACGAGGTCGGCGGCATTCAGCATGTCGCGGCGCGCGGCGGCATCCCGGCGCTTCGCCGGATCGATCGAGACCAGCTCGATGTCCCGCCGCGCATGGAGCCGCCGGTGGATCTGCAGGCCGGTGGTGCCGGCCTCGCCGTCGATGAAGACCTTGGGTGCCATCTCAGAACCCCTGCAAACTGCGTCAAAAGAAAAAGGGCGCTTCGACCTTGATCGAAGCGCCCCCGCGAACCAAACCTTCGCGCGTCAGCGCTTCGAGAACTGGAAGCTGCGTCGCGCCTTCGCGCGACCGTATTTCTTGCGCTCGACCACGCGGCTGTCGCGGGTCAGGAAGCCGCTCTGCTTCAACAGCGGCCGCAGACCCGGCTCGAAATAGGTGAGCGCCTTGCTGATGCCGTGCCGGAGCGCGCCCGCCTGGCCCGAGAGGCCGCCGCCCTTGACGGAGCAGACCACGTCGTACTGACCGGCGCGGTTCACGACGCCGAAGGGCTGGTTGATCAGCATGCGCAGCACCGGCCGGGCGAAATAGACCGGGCTGTCGCGGCCGTTGATCGTGATCTTGCCGGAGCCGGGCTTGAGCCAGACGCGCGCGATCGCATTCTTGCGCTTGCCGGTCGCGTAGGCGCGGCCCTTGGCGTCGAGCTTCGGCTTCGCGGGCTCGGCCGCGGGCTGCGGCTCGCCCTGCTTTGCCTCGGTGAGCGCGGTGCGGAGCGCGCCCAGTGACGACTGGAGATCGGCCATCGTGCTCAGGCCCTCTTGTTCTTGCGGTTCATGGCGGCGATGTCGAGCGCCTGCGGCTGCTGCGCCTCATGGGGATGGGCGCCGCCTGCATAGACCTTGAGGTGCCCCATCACGCGCCGGCCCATGGGGCCCCGCGGCACCATCCGCTCCACCGCTTTCATGATCACGCGCTCGGGATGCTTGCCCGCGAGGATCGCACCCTGGCTGCGCTCCTTGAGGCCGCCCGGAAATCCCGTGTACCAGCGGAACACGCTGGCGTTCGCCTTGTTGCCGGTGATCTTCACCTTCTCGGCGTTGATCACCACCACGTGGTCGCCGCAATCCATGTGCGGCGTGTAGCTCGGCTTGTGCTTGCCGCGCAGGCGGTCGGCGACGATTGCGGCGAGCCGCCCGAGCACCAGCCCACTGGCGTCGATCAGGAGCCACTTCTTCTCGATCTCCGACGGCTTCAGGTTGTAGGTCTTCATCTCGATCACGTTCGACGGTCAAGGCCGCGCAGTATGCTCATATTGCGCCGCGCGTCAACGCAATAAGATGGCATTGGATCAGCATGTTACTGGTCGCGGTATCTAGATACCTGGATCATGACCGCGGCGGGATCGAGTAAGTCGCCGTCACATGGGCGACCATGTCGGGATCCCCCTCGCTGAAGAGCTCGACCTCGCCGACCGCCAGGCGCTTGCCGAGCTTCAGCATGCGCGCCTCCGCGATCACGTCGACGGCGGCGGGCTTGCGCAGGAAGTTGATATTGAGGTTCGTGGTGACCGCGAGCTCGATGCGGCCGACGGCCGAAAGCACCACCGCGTACATCGCCAGATCCGCGAGCCCCATGAGCACCGGCCCGCTGATGGTGCCGCCGGGCCGGAGCCAGTCCGCGTGATAAGGCAATCGGAACGTGGCACGGCCCTCCTCGAGCGAGATGACTTCCGCGCCCATCATCACCGCGAACGGCAGGCTCTCCTGCATGATCGCCTTGAATTCGTCGAGCGTGATGCGGGACATGTCTCCCCCTTACCGAGTGATCCGTCCGCCGAGCTGGCGCGCCATCAGGATATGATCATCGTAGCGCCCGTCGAGCTTGCGCGCCTTGCGCTTCGCGCCTTCGACGATGAAACCGAACCGGCGATAGAGCCGCTGCGCCGGCCCATTGCCGAGGAACACCTCAAGCTCGACGCGCTCCAGCCCGATGCGGTCGGCATTGGCGAGCGCGGCGCTCAGCAGTCGCGCCCCGATGCCGCGTCCGCGCCAGTCCGGCAGCAGGCCCATGCCGAGGCGTCCCACATGCTGATATCCGATCCGCTCGTTGGGGGCGATGTCGCACCAGCCGACGACCGTTTCGCCGGCGCGCGCGACCACGAACGGGAAGTCGCGACCGCGGACCGTCTTCATCCAGTTGGCGCAGGCCTCCAGCTCCGGCGCGTCGACGAGGCCGAGATAGATCTGCTCGCGCTCGACCACGCCGAGGCAGTCGCGGTATCCCGCGACATCCGCCTCCTCGATCGCGCGTATGACAACTTCCGCCTCCATGCGCGCGCAATCATGCACGGTGGAGCCGAACGAGGCTAAGCGTTTCTGGGGTGCGTTTGCCCGGGCTTGAATCACTGCTCGGAAAGGTCTGAGATGCGACATGGACACCCGAAACCTGTCGGAGCCGCTGCTGCTCCGGCGCGACGAAGCCGGCATCGCGTGGCTCACCCTGAACCGCCCGGCGCAGCGGAACGCGCTCTCGCTCGGTCTGATGGCGGCGCTCCAGGCGGAGCTCGAGCGGATCGGCAAGCAGGCGGCCATCAGAGTGGTGGTGCTCGCCGGCGCGGGCCCCGGCTTCTGCGCGGGCCACGACCTCCGTGAGCTGCGCGCCGACCCGAGCCGGCAGTTCTACGAGCGCACGTTCAGCGATTGCTCGCGGCTCATGCAGACCATCGTAGCATTACCGAAACCGGTGATCGCGCGCGTCCACGGGATCGCGACCGCCGCCGGCTGCCAACTGGTCGCGACCTGCGATCTTGCGGTTGCCGCCGAGACCGCACGGTTCGCGACACCCGGCGTCAACATCGGGCTTTTCTGCTCGACACCGATGGTGGCGCTCACGCGCGCGGTCGGCCGCAAGGCCGCGATGGAGATGCTGCTCACCGGCGACCTCGTCGACGCTGCGCGCGCCTGCGAACTGGGTCTCGTCAACCGCGTGGTGCCCGAGGCCAAGCTCGACGCCGAGGTGATCGCCCTCGCCCGCCAGATCGCCGGCAATTCCGCGCTCACGGTTAAGATCGGCAAAGAAGCCTTCTATCGCCAGGCCGAGCTGCCGCTCGCCGATGCCTACGCCTATGCGAGCGAGGTGATGACCCGCAACATGCTCGCGCGCGACGCCGAGGAAGGCATCGACGCCTTCCTGCAGAAGCGCCCGCCGCAGTGGGAAGACCGCTGACCCGCGATTTCGATCGAGGGAGACACTGATGACCGCCGTCGAGACCAAGCAACGCCACCAGCCCTGCGAGATCCGCCATCGCGACGACATGCAGTGGGAGACCATCCGCTGGCCCGGCGAGACCGGCAAGATGCTGTTCCATCCGCGGCCGGAGCAGCCGACCGAGCCCAACGCCGGGATCCTCCGGCTCGAGCCCGGCGCGCATCACCCGATCCACAACCACGACTTCGCGCAGGTCTGGTACGTGCTCTCGGGCACCTTCGTGATCGGCGGCCAGGCGGTGACGCCGGGCGCCATGATCTTCCACCCAGACCCGCACTTCGAGGACGAGTTCACGACCGAGACCGGCGGCGAGATCCTGATCGTGCAGTATCCTGGTCCCACCACCGGCGGCCGGCCGATCTACGACAAGCGCTTCAACATGGAGAAGCGCAAGTCGATCGCCGAGGAGCGCACCGACATTTGAGCGAGCCCGCGCCGGCGGTCGACCACGACCGCTACACTGATGAGTACCTCCGGGGCGTGCTGAAGCGCGTGCGCGTCATCGCCATGGTGGGCGCGTCGCCGCACTGGAACCGGCCCAGCTACTTCGCGATGAAGTACCTGCAGGACAAGGGCTACCGCGTGATCCCCGTCAACCCGCGGGCCAAGGGCGAGACGACCCTCGGCGAGACGGTCTATGGGTCCCTCGCGGAGGTCCCCGACAAGGTCGACATGGTCGACGTGTTCCGGAATGCCGACGCGGCCGGCCCCCTCGTCGACGAGGCGATCGCCATCGGTGCCAAGGTCGTGTGGATGCAGCTCGGCGTGCGCAACGACGAGGCCGCGCGCCGCGCGGAAGCCGCCGGCCTCACCGTGGTGATGAACCGCTGTCCCAAGATCGAGTACTCGCGCCTCCACGGCGAGCTTGCCTGGAGCGGCGTCAACACCGGCATCATTAGCAGCAAGCGCAAGAGGCGGGCGTAGCCGGGGTGGCGCCAAGCTCGTAGACTAGGTGCGTCCTTCGACTCGGCGCTTCACGCCGGCTCAGGATGAGGATCGTTGCAGCGTTTCACAAAAAATTGGTCCTCATCCTGAGCCGCCGCCGGAGGCGGCGAGTCGAAGGACGCACCACCCCAGAAACCAAACCGGTGCGCCATGGCTGACAGAAAAAACCGTCCGGGCTTCGAGACCCTTGCGATCCATGCGGGTGCGGCACCCGACCCCACCACGGGCGCGCGGATCACGCCGATCTACCAGACCACGGCCTATGTGTTCGACGACGTCGACCACGCGGCCTCGCTGTTCAATCTGCAGACCTACGGCTACCTCTATTCGCGTCTCACCAACCCGACGGTCTCCGTGCTCGAGGAACGCGTGGCAAGCCTCGAGGGCGGGCGCGGGGCCATCGGCTGCTCCTCGGGCCACGCGGCGCAGCTCCTCGCCTTCTTCCTCTTCATGGAGCCGGGCGCAGAGTTCCTGGCCTCCAACAAGCTTTATGGCGGCTCGGTCACGCAGTTCGGCCGCAGCTTCAAGAAATTCGACTGGCATGTGCGCTTCGTCGATCCCTCGGAGCCCGAGAATTTCCGCCGCGCGATCACGCCGAAATGCCGCGCGATCTTCATCGAGAACCTCGCGAACCCCGGTGGCGTCGTGGTGGACCTCGAGGCGGTCGCCAAGATCGCCCACGACGCCGGCCTGTTGCTGATGGTCGACAACACGCTCGCCTCGCCCTACCTCTGCCGGCCCTTCGAGTGGGGCGCCGACATCGTGATTCACTCGACCACCAAGTTCCTCTCGGGCCACGGCAACGCCATGGGCGGCATGGTTGTGGACTCGGGCAAGTTCGACTGGAGCCAGAACGACAAGTTCAAGAGCCTGACCGAGCCTGAGGCCGCCTATCACGGCCTCCGCTTCCACGAGACCTTCGGCGACCTCGCCTATACGGCCGCGGGGCATGCCATCGGCTTGCGGGATCTCGGCACCACGCTCTCGCCGATGAACGCCTTCCTCACCATCATGGGGATCGAGACGCTACCCCTGCGCATGGAGCGCCACGTCAAGAATGCGCAGGCGGTCGCGGAATTCCTCGAGAAGCATCCGGCGGTGTCATGGGTCTCCTATGCGGGCCTCAAGTCGAGCCCCTATCGCGAGCTCGCGCGCAAATATCTGCCGAAGGGTCCGGGCTCGCTCATGACCTTCGGGCTCAAGGGCGGCTACGACGCTGGCGTCAAGCTGGTGGAAGGCGTCGAGCTGCTCTCGCATCTCGCGAATCTCGGCGACACTCGGTCGCTGATCCTGCATCCGGCCTCGACCACGCACCGCCAGCTCAGCGACGAGCAGAAGGTCGCCGCCGGCGCCGGTCCCGACGTGGTGCGCCTCTCGATCGGCCTCGAGACCATCGACGACATCCTCGCCGACCTCGACCAGGCACTGTCACAGGCCGGGAAGTAGGCACATGCCCATTGACACATCGGTCCAGGGACTCCGCGTCATCGTCACGGCGGGCGGCGCCGGCATCGGTCGCCGGATCGCCACGCGCTTCCACGAGCACGGCGCAAATGTGTTCGTGTGCGACGTGTCCGAGACGGCGCTCGCGGAACTCAAGGGCATCGAGCCCAAGATCGGCACCGTGCTCGCCGACGTCGGGAACCCCGCGGCGGTAGGCCGACTCTTCGACACGGCGCTACCCGTGCTCGGCGGCCTCGACGTGCTCGTCAACAACGCCGGAATCTCCGGTCCGACCGCGGCCGCCGAGGACGTGACGCCCGCCGATTGGGACCGCACGCTCGCCGTCAACATCAGCGGCCAATTCTATTGCGCGCGGCTCGCGATCCCCGCCATGAAACAGGCCGGCGGCGGCTCGATCGTCAATATCTCCTCGACGAGCGGCAAGACCGGCCTGCCCCTGCGGATCCCCTATGCGGTCTCGAAGCATGCGGTGATGGGGCTCACCGAGACGCTTGCCCGCGAGGTCGGTCCCTCCGGCATCCGCGTCAACACGATCCTCCCGGGCTTCATGAACAACGCTCGCAGCCAGCGCATCATCCGCGAGAAATCCGCGGCGCTCGCCATCACGCCCGAGGCCTACCTCGATCAAGGCCTGCAGTACGTCTCACTCCGCACCATGATCGAGGAGGTCGAGATCGCCGATATGGCCCTCTTCCTCTGCTCCCCCGCCGCCCGCCATGTCTCCGGTCAGCACATTGGCGTCTGCGGTAACGTGGAGTTCGAGCGCTGAACTACTCCGCCGGCACGACCGCCGGCGTCGTATACTTCGCGGGCTCGCGCGGCAGGTAGATTGTGGCGGCGACGATGGCGATGCCGAGGGCGATCAGGATGCCGAATACCCAGACGAAATCGCCGGTCATGTCGAAGACATAGCCGACGAGCGGCACGCCGAGGGCCGAGACGCCCTGTGCGAGCACGAATTTTGCGCCGAAGGCGGTGGCGCGCCAGCGGCCCGGCGTATAGCGGACGAGCAGGCTGTTCTCGGCGGGGCCGGTCATCACCTCGAGCGAGAACAGCAGCATCATCAGGCACAAGAGCGGCAGCTGCGTCGCGTTGATCAGCAAGACCAGCACCGGAAGCTGCGCCGCCCAGGCCCAGAGGTAGACCTGTTTCAACGGATAGCGGTCGGCGAGCAAGCCCCCGACGATGGTGACACCTGCGCTCACCAGGAAGACCAGGCTCACAAGCTTACCTGTCGCAACCGTGCCCCCGCCGCCAATGAGATCGGTGAGGCGCAGCTCGAAGAGCTTCGGCATCGCGACCGTCAGCATCTGCCACATGATACCGGCGCAGAGCATCGTGACGGAGAGCACGATGAAGGCGCGACGGACATCCGTGCGCTCGGGCTCGGGCACGGGTTGCCGGTCGGTCTTGAGCGCGACCACGTGCCGGCCGCGCACCAGGACGAGGAGACCGAGGCCCAGCGCCATGCAGACCGCGCCCGGCACGATGAAGGCAGCGCGCCAGGACCAGAGGTCAGTCAGGCCACCCGCCACGAAAGACGCGACGCCAACGCCGAGGCTCCCGAAGATGCCGTTCCAGCCGAGCACGCGGCCGCGGTTCACCGCGTTGCGCACCAGCCACGCGACACCCACGGGATGATAGATTGAGCCGAAGAGGCCGATCGCCGTGAGGCCGATCGCGAGCCCCACCGGCCCGTCCGCGAGCCCGGTCGCGATCGCTGAGGCGCCGCTGCCGAGGAAATAGATCACGATCATGTACTCGGCGCTCCAGCGGTCGCCGAGCCAGCCGGCCGGCAGCGCCATCACGCCGTAGAGCACGAAGCCCGGCATCGAGAGCGAGAGCAGCTGACCATAGCTCAGGCCAAAGCGGCCCTCGAGCGCCAGCACCACCGTCGGGTAGAGCAGCAGCAGCATATGCGTGAAGAGATGCCCGACATTCGCGAAGGCGAGCGAGAGGGCGGCCGAGCGCGAGCTCATCGACGACGAATCCGTTTCTATTCAGGCGGGCGAAGGTGCCACGTCTGCTATGCCGCGACAACTCGCGATGCCGCAAGTCTCCATTGCCGCGACCAGAGTTTTCGACGCGTCGCGACTCGAATGCTTGTTCGTGCGCACAAAGGCGATTACATTGCGTTCTTCTCACGGGGGAGCCGCTTGCTATGTCCACGGCCGTCCTGATCGACACCAAATCCTCCAAGCAGAACGCCGGCGCAGTTCAAGTAAAAGATGAGCTACAGCCATCAGCGGCCCAGCGCGCTTGGCTGGTTCGCGGCTTGAGCCAGCCCGGCGGCAAGCTCCCGCTCTTCGATGAGAGCGGCCAGCGGATCAGCCCGCGCACCATCCAGTCCAGCATCGACCGCGGTTGGGCCGAGCCGTGGTTCGCGAATCCAACCAAGCCGGACTGGCTGGTGTGCAAACTCACGGAACTCGGTCGGAACGCACTCCGCCGGCGCTGAGCGAGCAATGGCAGACGCTTTGCGCATTACTTGCGCGCGGCGTCGCAAATCCCTGGACTGAAGGGAAAATGGTCGGGCATGTCAGATTCGAACTGACGACCCCCAGCACCCCATGCTGGTGCGCTACCAGGCTGCGCTAATGCCCGACCGGGAGACGCGGACTATAGGGGAACGGGTGCCCACCGTTCAAGCCGGCACGCCGTGTTTTCAGGTGGGCCTGATCTTGCGCAGGAGTTCGCGAAGGTCGGCGAGCTCCTTCCGGATCTCGCGGAGCACCGTCTTCATGTCGGCCCGGTCGTTGGCCGCGAGCGGTAGCGGCAGCGTCGCCGGTGGCTCCTCGGGAGCCTGTGCCGGCTCTTCCTCGAGCATCAGCGGCTCCACGATCTCTGGCGGCTTCAGCTGCCCCTCCCGCAGCAGGCGCTGGACGCCCTTGATCGTGTAGCCGTCCTCGTAGAGGCACTGGCGGATCCGGCGCAGGAGCGTCACGTCCTCGGGCCGATAGTAGCGCCGGCCCCCACCTCGCTTCAGCGGCCGGATCTGGGAGAATTTCGACTCCCAGAAGCGCAGCACGTGCTGCGGCACCTCGAGTTCGTTCGCGACCTCGCTGATCGTGCGAAAAGCGGCGGCGGACTTCGCCTGCCGCCGGGCCGACGACGGATCGAAGAGCTCCGGCACGGGAGCCTACGCGACGGGCTTCGATGCCGGAGCGGGAGCGCCGCTGAGTGCGGCGTTGACCTGGTCCTTGAGGACGTGGGACGCCCGGAACACCAGCACGCGGCGCGGCTGGATCGGGACCTCCATTCCGGTCTTGGGGTTGCGTCCGACGCGCTTGCCTTTCTTGCGCACCGTGAAGCTCCCGAAGGACGAGATCTTCACGATCTCGCCACGGGCAAGTGCATGGGAAATCTCGTTCAACACGGTCTCCACCAGCATCGCCGATTCGTTACGCGAGAGCCCCACCTCCTGGTAGACGGCCTCGCTCAGCTGTGCGCGCGTTACAGTCTGCCCAGCCATTTGCGCCCCCGCCGCATGTCCCTGACACAAAACCTTAACTCCGGGAGGAAAATCCGTCAATTACAGAAGGTTGTTAAGACCTCTTGAAGTGCCAATGCCTGACGGCGAAAGAATCACCAGCGGACCAAGGTCGCACCCCAGGTAAGACCGCCGCCCATGGCCTCCAGCAGAACCAATTGGCCCCGCTGGATGCGCCGGTCCGCCACCGCTTCCGACAACGCCAGGGGCACGGAGGCGGCGGAGGTATTGGCGTGACGGTCGATGGTAACCACGACCTTCTCTGGGGCAAGGCCGAGCTTCTTACCCATGCTGTCGATGATGCGGCGGTTGGCCTGATGGGGCACGAGCCAATCGACATCGCTCTCCTTGAGGCCATTGGCGGCCAAGGCCTCGTCCACCACCTCGGCCAGGCGCTGGACCGCGTGGCGGAACACCTCCCGCCCCTCCATCCGCAGGAAGCCCGAGGTCCCCGTGGTCGAGGGCCCGCCATCGACGTAGAGCAGGTCGTAGTTGCTACCGTCCGAGTGCAGATGGCTCGAGAGAATGCCGCGGGGCGCCGGTCCCTCGGCCGGCGTCGCCTGCAGCACCACCGCACCGGCACCGTCACCGAACAGCACGCAGGTGCCGCGGTCCTGCCAATCGAGGATCCGCGAGAATGTCTCGGCGCCGATCACCAGAGCGGTGCGGGCCTGCCGCGCGCGGATGAGCGCGTCCGCGGTCGAGAGCGCGTAGATGAACCCCGTGCACACCGCCTGCACGTCGAAGGCCGCACCCCGGGTCATTCCGAGGTGCGCCTGCACCCTGGTGGCGGTTGCCGGGAAAGTGTGGTCGGGCGTCGCCGTCGCCAGCACGATTAGGTCGAGGTCGTTGCCGGTCATGCCGGCTGACTTCAGCGCCTGGCGCGCGGCCGCGGTCGCGAGATCGGAGGTCAACTCGCCGACCGCGGCAACGTGGCGCTGGCGGATGCCCGTGCGCTGCACGATCCACGCGTCGGAGGTCGCGAGGCGCTCGGCAAGCTCGGCGTTGGTGACGATCTTTTCCGGAAGGTAGCCGCCACAGCCGACGATCGCTGACCGAAGCTCCATGTCAGACCGCGGCCGATTGCGCCTTGGGGACCGCGCCGTGAGCGTGCAGCCGAGTGAGCTCCTCGCGGATCTTGTCGAGGAAGCCGTTCGCCTTCATGTCGACCGCCACCGAGATCGCGTTCGCGAAACTCAGCGCGTCGGCGCCGCCATGGCTCTTCACGGCGATGCCCTGCAAGCCCAGGAAGACGGCGCCGTTGTACTTGCGCGGGTCGAGCCGGCCGCGCATCCGGTTGAGCGCGCCGCGCGCGAAGACGTAGCCGATGCGGCCCAGCAGCGAATGCCGGAAGGCCGCGCGCAGGTATTCGATCACCAGCTTGACCGTGCCTTCAGCGGTCTTGAGCGCGATGTTGCCGGTGAACCCGTCGGTCACGATCACGTCCACGGTGCCGGCGCCGATGTCATCGCCCTCGACGAAGCCATGGAAGCTGATCGGCGAGAGGGCGTCGCGGAGCCGCGCCGCCGCCTCGCGCACGGCATCGTGACCCTTGAGCTCCTCGGATCCGACGTTGAGCAGGCCCACCACCGGCTGCACCAGCCCCAGCACGGTGCGCGCGAACACGTCACCCAGCAGCGCGAACTGCACGAGGTTGTCCGCGTCACATTCCACGTTGGCGCCGAGATCGAGCATCACGCTCTCGCCCCGCCGGGTCGGGAAATATGATGCCATCGCCGGCCGGTCGATCCCCGGCACGGTCCGCAGCACGACCTTCGACATCGCCATCAGCGCGCCGGTGTTGCCGGCGGAGACCACGCAATGCGCCTTGCCCTCGGCGACCGCGTCGATCGCGAGCCGCATGCTCGACCGGCGCCCGGAGCGCAGCGCCTGCGACGGCTTCGCCTCGCCGCTCACGGCCTCGTCGGTGTGATGGATCGTGGCGCGACGCGAGAGCTTCTTGTGCCGAGCCAGCAGCGGCTGGATCTTCGCCTCGTCGCCGAACAGCAGGAAGTGCACGTTGGGAAAGCGCTTCAGCGCGATATGCGCTCCGCGCACCACCATCTCCGGCGCGTGGTCGCCACCCATGGCATCGAGTGCAATGACGATCCCGTCGGCCACGGGCGTCGAGGCTCCTCAGCCCTCAGGCGTTCTCCGCCGCCACCGCCACCACTTCGCGGCCGTCATAATGGCCGCAGGCTGCGCAGACGTGGTGCGGCCGCTTCATCTCGCCGCAATTCGAGCACTCGACGTAAGTCACGGCCTTGAGGGCGTGATGCGATCGACGCATGTTGCGACGCGACTTGGAGGTCTTTTTCTTCGGAACAGCCATGGAGAGAACTCACACTGAAATGGGGGCCACGGAGGCGCGTTGCTAGTTAGCGAATATCGCCAGGAATGGCAACTTATTACGCCATTAATCCTTATTGCCGGGGCTTGTCGATGCCAGCGTGGCGCCGGGCGCGCGCGGATAGGCATCAAGCGCCATCGCCAGCTGCTGCGCCACCGCCTCGCCGATGTCGATGGCGTCGCCATCGAACGGCTCGGTCTCGTCGATCTCGAGATCGACCATCACGGATTTGCCGCTGTCGGCCTGCCCGTAGAGCACAGTGAAATCCTGCTCGAGCACGCTCGCGACAGGCTCCAGCGAGATCACGCAGGCCTGCACGACATCGGCACCGAGCCGCCCATTCACCCGAACCATGCTGCCGGCAAGGCGCTGCAAGCGGATCTCGGCCTCGAGCCGGTCGAGCGACAGCAAGCCGAAGCGGCGCGCCAGGGCCTCGCGCTCCTCGGGTTTCGCGGATATCGGATAGACCGCCTCGTGAACGCCGAGCCGTGCGAGCTCCACCCGTCGCGAAAACTCTGGCACGACGGTACTCATGGTCGGACCTCCGAGCCGACGGGATCCGGCAAGGCAACGAACGCCACCTGGCCTGCCTGGAGCGCCGCAAAGGACTGTCTCGCAAGGGCCACGTGCTGACGACGGACATAGTCAGACACCGCCGCTATCGCCGCCTCGTCGGGCGCCCCGACGGTGCCATAAAGATTGCGCTGCAGCGCGGCCTCGAGCGCGGCATCGTCGGTCTCCGTGACCGCCGCCTCGTAAGCCCTAAGCCGGCCGTAGAGCCCCTCGGCCATGGCGGTGACCCGCCGGCCCACGCCGAGGTCGGCGGCACCCATCTCGCGGATCGAGCGGTCCATATCCGTGACGAAGCTCTCCAGGAGCGCGCGCGAGAGTCCGGCGGCCGCCTTCGAAGGCTCCGACTTGAGGCGTTGCGCCAGGAGGATGACGTGGAGCACCACGGTCTCGAACCGGCCGTCGAGGGTGTCCGGCACGCCGAGCGCGGAGAAGAATCGGGGCTCGCGCGCTCGCGCCACGATGGCGGTGTAGAGCGCGCCAGCGGCCCGCGCCTCTCCGGGCGCGCGAAAGCCAAGGATCTCGGCAATACCCATGGGTTAACCGTTCAGGTTGTGCCCGCGCTCGCAATTGACACTCGCTCCCGCGCGAGTGCAATGTCGGCTCGACCGCGCGCCTCTGGCGCACCTGGTGCCGTTGGGATTCTGGGGAACCATGCTACGCCTGCCATGTCGTCTCGCCATCTTGCTTGCCGCCATCATCGTGGCGGGTCCGCTCGGTGGTTGCAGCCCCACCGTCAGTACGCGCGGCAATTTGCCCACGCCCGAACAGCTATCCCAGATCAAGCCGGGCGTCACCGATAAGGCCAGCGTGACGGCTCTCCTGGGCTCGCCCTCGAGCATCGCCAGCTTCGACGAGACTACCTGGTACTATATCAGCCAGAAGACGGAGGACCTTGCGTTCTTCAAGCCGGAGGCCCGTGACCCCGAGGTGGTCGCCGTGGTCTTCGACAAAGAGGGCCTCGTGACGGACGTGCACAAGACCTCGAGCAAACAGCCTCGCACGATCCAGCCGGTTGCACGTACAACGCCGGCGCCCGGCAAGGAGCTGTCGTTCATCGAGCAGCTCATCGGCAACTTCGGCAAGTTCAACACCAACAGCGCCGCCGGCAAGTAACGCGCCGGCGGCTGCCGTTCACTCAGCCAAGCGCCGCCAGAATCGCCAGCAGCAGGATCGCCACGATGTTGGTGATCTTGATCATCGGATTGACCGCAGGACCCGCCGTATCCTTGTACGGATCGCCCACGGTATCGCCGGTGACCGCGGCCTTGTGGGCGTCGGAGCCCTTGCCGCCGTGGTGGCCTTCCTCGATGTACTTCTTCGCGTTGTCCCAGGCGCCGCCACCCGACGTCATGGAGATCGCGACGAAGAGGCCGGTGACGATGGTGCCGAGCAGCATGGCGCCCACCGCGCTGAACGCGGCGCCGCGCCCCCCGATCACCCAGATCACGAGATAGACCACCACGGGCGCCAGCACCGGCAGCAGCGAGGGGATGATCATCTCCTTGATCGCAGCCTTGGTGAGGAGGTCGACGGCGCGGCCGTAATCTGGCTTGCCGGTGCCCTCCATGATTCCCTTGATCTCCTTGAACTGCCGGCGCACTTCGATCACTACAGCGCCCGCCGCGCGGCCGACCGCGGTCATGCCGAGCGCCCCGAAGAGATAGGGCAGCAAGCCGCCGATCAGCAGCCCGACGACCACGTAGGGGCTCTGCAGCTGGAAATCGACCTGCACATTCGGGAAGTAGTGTGCGAGGTCGTTGGTGTAGGCCGCGAACAGCACCAGCGAGGCCAGGCCCGCGGAGCCGATGGCATAGCCCTTGGTCACAGCCTTGGTGGTGTTGCCGACCGCGTCGAGCGCGTCCGTGAACTTGCGCACCTCTTTCGGCAGGTCCGCCATCTCGGCGATGCCGCCGGCGTTGTCGGTGACCGGGCCGTAGGCGTCGAGCGCCACCACCATGCCCGCGAGCGCCAGCATGGTGGTCGCGGCGACCGCGATGCCGAAGAGGCCCGCGATCAGATAAGAGACGATGATGCCCGCGCAGATCACCAGCACCGGCAGCGCCGTCGCCTCCATAGAGATGGCGAGGCCCTGGATGACGTTGGTGCCGTGGCCCGTGACCGACGCGTCCGCGATCATGTGGACGGGACGATAGGCCGTCGAGGTGTAGTACTCGGTGATCCACACCAGGAGGCCCGTCACCGCGAGACCCACGAGGGCGCAGACAAACAGATTGCCGCCGGTGATGGTCGCTTTCGAGACCATGGCCACGCTGCCGCTGAATCCGACCAGCTGCGAGATCACGATCGCGATCAGGATCGCCGATAGCACACCGGCGACGATCAGGCCTTTATAGAGCGCGGCCATGATCTGCTGACTTGCACCCAGGCGCACGAAGAACGTGCCGACGATGGAGGCAACGATGCAGACCGCGCCGATTGCGAGCGGTAGAAACATCATCGTGTCGCGCGCGGCGCCATCGAAGAAGATCGCAGCGAGCAGCATGGTGGCGACGACCGTCACCGCGTAGGTCTCGAACAGGTCCGCCGCCATGCCCGCGCAGTCGCCGACGTTGTCGCCGACATTGTCGGCGATCACGGCGGGGTTGCGGGGATCATCCTCGGGAATGCCGGCCTCGACCTTCCCCACGAGATCAGCGCCGACGTCGGCACCCTTGGTGAAGATGCCGCCGCCGAGACGGGCGAAGATCGAGATCAGCGACGCGCCGAAGGAGAGCGCCACCAATGCCTCCAGGATCGGCCGCACGTCGCTGCCCGGCAGCGCCGAGCGGAGGAACGCGTAGTAACCGGCGACGCCGAGGAGGCCGAGGCCCACCACCAGCATGCCCGTGACGGCACCCGCCCGGAACGCGAGCGCCAAGCCCGGCCCCAGACCGGAGCGCGCCGCCTGCGCCGTGCGCACGTTGGCGCGCACCGAGATATTCATGCCGATATAGCCCGCGGCGCCCGACAGCACGGCGCCGATGAAGAAGCCGATCGCGGTGTACCGGCCGAGCGTCGAGCCGAGGATGATCAGGATCACCACGCCCGCGAGCGCGATGGTGCGGTATTGCCGGTTGAGATAGGCGCCCGCGCCCTCCTGCACGGCCGCGGCGATCTGCTTCATGCGATCGGTGCCGGCATCGGCGGACATCACGGACATCGCCGTCACGACGCCGTAAACCACCGCAAGCAGCCCCGCCGCCACAATGAGCCAGTAGCCCAGAGTCATGGTCCCAGTCCTCTGATTCGATGAGCGTCCCCGGTTCCCCCTGGGACGAAAGGCGGCCGGAACATGCCAGAACGCCCGGGCCTAGGCAACCCGAGAGGCTTGGATCGGGCGGGCCTGCCGGCCAGCCGGCTAGGGCTGAACCGGTCGCTCCAGAAGCTCAAGTATCAGCACCTGACGCACCATGCCGGGACCCAGGACCCGGTCGGCGGTCCGCGCCAGGCGCTCCTTGATCGACCCCTCGACGGCGACGCGCCGGGTCTCGCTGCGCTGCCCAAACATGCCATAGAGGTCACGGAAGAACGCGTCGATCACGGCCGGCTTCTTCTCGTCGATGCTGTCGGCCTTGAGCCCCTCCACCAGCTCGAGCGCCAGCCCGACCCTGACCTGCCGCGCCACCTTGTCGCCCTCGATCACGGGTATGTTGAACAGCGGCAGCTTCACGAAGACGGGCCCCGAGACCGCCGGCCCGCTTTCACCTTGCCTCGGGCTTTCCTCCCCCGCCGCGAGCGTCGGCGTCGCCCAGCACACCAGGCCGGCAACCATGATGGCTAGGAGCAGTCGTTTCATGGCCCTAGAAGTGGCGATAGCCGCGATTGGCGATGGCGATCGGCGCCCCCTTCTCGTCGATCACACGTACGCCCGGGCCGGGCTCGATGCGTCCAATGGCGCCAACGGGTAGGTCTGTCTCGCGCGCGAGCGCGGCGATACGATCGGCGGCATCGGGCGAAGCCGTGAACAGCAGCTCGTAGTCGTCGCCGCCGGCGAGCGGCGCGGCGTGGAGCGAGACGTCCATTGCGATGGCCGCGCGCGCCGCCGGCGAGAGCGGCAGCCGTGGCTCCTCAATCACGGCGCCGACACCTGACGTCTCGCAGATGTGGCCGAGGTCAGCGACGAGACCGTCGGAAATATCCATCATGGCGTGCGCGATGCCGACCAGGCGCCGGCCCAGGTCGAGCCGCGGGCGTGGCAGGCGATAGCGGTCGGCGAGAAAATCGCGATCGCCTGTGCCCAGTTTCGACAACTCGCCGCGCAGGGCCTTGAGCCCGAGCGCGCCGTCGCCGAGTGTGCCCGAGACGAACACGGTGTCGCCGGGTTTCGCACCGCGTCGCAGCACGGCCTCGCCCGCGCGTACGCGGCCCACGGCCGTGACCGAGAGCGTCACCGGGCCGGTGGTCGCGACGGAATCACCGCCGAGCAGGCCGATGCCAAATTCCTTCTGGTCACGCGCCAGGCCCGCCGCGAAGCGCCCGACCCAGGTCTCGTCGCGCTCGCGCGGCAGCGCCGTCGTGAGGAGGTATCCGACGGGCGTGGCACCCTTGGCGGCGAGATCCGACAGGTTCATCCGCAGCAGCTTTTGTGCCACTCGGTCGGCGGGATCGTCGGCGAGGAAATGCACGCCTTCGACGATGGCGTCGGTCGTAAGGACGTATTGCTCGCCGGGCGGACCCGGGATGATCGCGACATCGTCGAGGAGCTTCAGGCCCTCGGGCGCCGCGAGGGGCGCGAAGAACCGCGCGATGCGCTCGAACTCACCGAGCTTCGGCACCGCCATCGCGGCCGGTTCTCGAAAGTTCCGCCTCGCGCAGCGTCCGCGCGATCCGGTCCAGCACGCCGTTCACCATGCCGGGCTCTTTGCCGGAGAAGAAGGCGTGGGCGATCTCGACGTATTCGTTGATGGCGACGCGAGCGGGCACATCGCTGCGTGCCAGCAACTCATAGGTTCCGGCTCGGAGGATCGCTCGCAGCACGCTCTCGAGCCGTGCCAAGGGCCAGTCCGGCGGCAGCGCAGCCGCCACGATGCCATCGACGTCCTCGCAGCGCTCGCTGCAGCCTTTGACGAGGTCGGCGAAATATCCGCGGTCGGCCTCCGCGTATTGATCGCCGTCGATCTCGCGTCCGAGGCGATGGGCGAGGAACTCGCTCACGACCGCGCCGGGGTCAGCCGAGGTGAGCTCGATCTGGTAGAGCGCCTGCACCGCCGCGAGCCGCGCCAGACCGCGCTTGCCCGCGCCGCGCGGCTCGGCCGTCGAGGCCGTATTCGATTGGGTTGCGGGCTCGGTCATGCAATACCGAAATGGCGCTTCAGGCCGATCATCGCAAGGCAGGCCCGCGTGGCCTCGCCGCCCTTGTTTTTCTTGTCGAACCGGGCGCGCGCGAGCGCTTGCGCCTCGTTCTCCACCGTGAGGATGCCGAAGCCGATCGCGAGGTTGTGGGCGAGCGCCAGATCCTGCAGGCCGCGCGAGCTCTGCTCGCAGACATAGTCATAATGCGTGGTCTCGCCGCGGATGACGCAGCCGAGCGCGATGAAGCCGTCGAAACGCGTCTTCCCGACGCCTCGCGCTGCGGCCTCAACCGCATATTTGATCGCCGCGGGAATCTCGAAAGCACCCGGCACCACCAGACGCTCGTGGCTCGCACCCGCCTCGTCGAGCACGGCCAAGGCTCCCTTCAGGAGCTCGTCGGAGATGGGCGCGTAATAGCGCGCCTCGACGATGAGGATGTGCGGACCCTTCGTCATCAGTCGCTGCCCGCGTCCTCGATCGGTCGGCGCTCGACCACCGTGAGGCCATAGCCCTCGAGGCCGACGATGGTGCGCGTCGTGTTGGAGAGCAGCACCATCTCGCGCACGCCCAGATCGAGCAAGATCTGCGCACCGATGCCGTAGTCGCGCAGCTCCGGCACTTGCTCGGCGCCTTGCGACATCATGCGGCGCACCCGGTCGGAGACGGCGGTCGGCGTCGGCTCGCGGATCAGCACCGCGACGCCCCGGCCCGCCTTGCCGATCATGTCGAGCGAGGTCTGCAGGATGCCGCCGCGACCCCGCGCCTTCGAACCCAGGACGTCGTCGAACACGTTGAGCGCGTGCATGCGCACCAGTACCGGACCGGGACCGGTGACGTTGCCCTTCACCAACGCGATGTGCTCGGCGTAAGCGACCTTGTTCACATAGACGACCATCCGGAACAGGCCGCCGTAGTCGCTGTCGAAATCCATCTCGACCTTGCGCTCGACGATGCGGTCGTGACGCCGGCGATAGGCGATAAGATCGGCGATGGTGGCGATCTTGAGGCCATGGAGTTGGGCGAAAGCGATCAGATCGTCGCGACGCGCCATCGTGCCGTCGTCGTTCATGATCTCGCAAATAACGCCCGAGGGATAAAGCCCCGCGAGCCGGGCCACGTCGACCGCGGCCTCGGTGTGCCCGGTGCGCACCAGCACACCGCCGTCGCGGGCCAGCAGCGGGAATACGTGGCCGGGCGTCACGATGCCGTCCGGTCCCTTGCTGGTGTCGATCGCGGCGGCGATCGTGCGAGCGCGGTCGGGCGCGGAGATCCCCGTGGTGACGCCGTCGCGCGCCTCGATCGAAACCGTGAACGCGGTCGAGAGGCGCGAGGCGTTCTGCTGCGGCATCAAGGGCAGCCTCAGCTGCTCCACCCGCTCGCGCGTAAGCGCGAGGCAGATCAGGCCGCGGCCGTATTTCGCCATGAAATTGATCGCGTCAGGCGTCGCCATCTGGGCGGGGATCACGAGATCGCCCTCGTTCTCGCGCGTCTCGTCGTCGACCAGGATGAACATCCGGCCGTTGCGCGCTTCCTCGATGATCTCGGCGATCGGCGAGGTCACCTCGATGAAGCTCATTGAAGGTCCTTTCCCATCAGCCGCGCGACGTATCGGGCGATCAGGTCGAGCTCGAGATTGACGGGATCGCCGACCTTCAAAGAGCCCAAGCTGGTCACCGCTCGCGTATGCGGGATGATATTGACGCCGAAGCGCGCGCCCGTCACCTCGTTTACCGTAAGCGAGACGCCGTCGACCGCGACGGAGCCCTTGAATGCGATGCCCGGCGCCAGCGCCGCCGGGGCCTCGAAGACCAGGCGGACGGAGTCACCCTCCTCGCGCAGCGACACCAGTCGACCCACGCCATCGACGTGCCCTGCGACCAAATGTCCGCCGAGCTCGTCACCGACCCTGAGCGAGCGCTCGAGATTGACGGGCGTGCCGACCCGCCAATGGCCGAGCGTCGAGCGCGCGAGCGTTTCCGCCGAGGCCTGCGCGCGGAACGAGCCCTTGCCAAGCTCGATCGCAGTCAGACAGACCCCCGAACACGCGATCGAGGCTCCAACCGCGATCGTAGAGGTGTCGTAGTGCGTCTCGATCTCGAAGCGAGTATCGCCCCCTGGCAGCACCGCGCGCACCCGCCCGAGATCCGTGACAATGCCTGTGAACATGGGGACAACTTAGAGCAAGACCCGGCGCAGTGGAAACGCCGTCACTTCGGCTCCAAGACCATCTGCGTCTGCATCACCAGGGCGACCGCGCGACCGCTCTCCAGCGTGATCCGCGTCTGCCAGACCATGGTGCGGCGGCCGATGTGCACGGGCGTCGCTTCGCCGAGCACCTTTTGGCCCGCCGGCGCCGCGGCGATGAAATTGGTCTTGGATTCGATCGTGGTGGTACCCGCCCCGGCGGGAAGGTTGAGAATAGTTCCCGCTGCGCCCAGCGTGTCCGCGAAGGCCATGACGGCGCCGCCGTGGATCATCGAGCTCACGGTACAGAGGTCCGGCCGCACGAGCATCGCGGCGGTTACGCGCTCCTTCGAGGCCGTCAGGAACTCTATGCCCAGCAACCTCGCGAAGGGCAGGTCGATCTGGCACAGGCGCTCGAGGTCGCTCATGGCCGCCGAAAGGTTTCCAGCACGTCCTCGCCCAACGCTTCGACGGCGACGCGCTCGAACCGCGGGGTCGCCGCGAGCTTGTCGATGCCAAAGGCCGTGATCGCGGGGATACCGTCGCCGCCGATCAACCGCGGCGCGCGGAACCAGGCTATGTGGTCGACGAGGCCGGCACGCAGTAAGGCCGCCGAAAGTGTGGCGCCGCCCTCAACCAGCACGCGCGTCAGGCCGCGCCGGCCGAGCTCCTGGAATGCCGCCGCAAGGTCGACGGTCTCTCCGGCCACCGCCACCTCGATGAGTTCGACACCGCAGTCGCGGAAGACCCGATGCCGCTCGGGCGCGTCGCCTTTGAGGGTGATGAACCACGTCGGCGTGGCCCGCGCCGTCGCGACGACGGTCGCCGTCAGCGGCACCCGGAGGCGGCCGTCGACCACGATACGGACGGGCGAGCGGTCGGCGAGACCGGGCAGCCGGCAGGTCAGCTGCGGATCGTCGGCGATCACGGTGTTGCTGCCCACCATCACCGCGTCGTGGCGCGCGCGTAGCAGATGCGCGCGCTCGCGCGCGAGCTCGCCCGTGATCCACTGGCTCTCACCCGCGGACGTCGCGATGCGGCCATCGAGGGTGGAGGCGAGCTTCAGCGTCACGACCGGCCGACCGTCATGGATACGGCGGAAGAAGCCCTCGTTGAGCGCGCGCGCCTCGTCGGCAAGGACGCCAGTCGTGATTTCGACGCCGGCTTCCTTGAGGCGCGCGATCCCGCGGCCGGAGACTCTCGGGTCTGGATCCTCCACCGGGACGACCACGCGAGCGACGCCAGCAGCGAGAAGCGCGTCCGTGCAGGGCGGCGTCTTACCCCAATGGCAGCAGGGCTCGAGGCTCACATAGGCGGTGGCGCCTTGGGCCCGGCTCCCCGCGCGACTCAGCGCCTCGGTCTCGCCATGCGGCCGGCCGCCGGCTTGCGTCCAGCCGCGCCCGGTCACCGCACCGTCCTTGACGAGGACGCAACCGACGGTCGGATTGGGCCAGACCGTGCCAAGACCGCGCCGCGCCAGGCTGAGCGCCGTCCGCATGAACTGGCCATCATCCATCGCAGTCAGTCGTTGTCGGCGTCGGCGCGGATGCGGCCGACGAACTCGCCGAAATCCTTGGCCTCGCGGAAATTGCGGTAGACCGAGGCGAAGCGGACATAGGCGACCTGGTCGAGCGTCGCCAAGGCTTCCATCACAAGCTCGCCGATCACGTCGCTCGGGATGTCGCTTTCGCCCGAGCT
>DATEGF010000274.1:0-9001 GCA_035280245.1 Allostellaceae bacterium | reverse complement strand
GGTCACGGCCCCGCAAGCGCCTTCGGCGCGGCCGATGGCCGCGCCGCTTGTGTCGAGGTCGATGGTCGGTTGGCTTAGTGCTCGGTAGCGAGCGCGCGCGCCAGCTGGCTCAGCGCTTCCTGGTAGCGCTCGTTCGGGATCTGCGAGAAGTTCTTCGCGAGCTCGAGGCACATGCGCTCGCGGGCGGTCTGGACTTTGCTCTGTTGTCCCTCGATGCCGTCGAAGAAGGTCCCGACCGGCACGCCGAGCGCGCGCGCGATCTGGAACAAACGCCCTGCCGAGACGCGATTGATGCCACGCTCGTACTTGTGAGCCTGCTGGTACGTCACGCCGATGAGATCGGCGAGCTGCTGCTGAGTCAGCCCCAACATGATCCGCGACTCGCGGATGCGGGCGCCGACGTGACGATCGATGTCTTGGACTCGCGTGGTCATCTGAGTCATGGCCGAATCACTGGCTCCTTGCCTAGGAGAACACCGGGCACGGGACCAGGAGATGAGCCTGCCAGTGCCAGCTCGAACGCACGTCCCCTCTTCGAGAGGACAGAGCACGGCGCCCCATCCGCCGACCTCTTCGCCGGTACGTCCGGCTCAACGGGGATTTAGGCCCGGGGGGAGGATTTTCAACCGCCGTGCTTGGGGCGAGGTCCCGCAGGCTGTGGTTTCGATGCGGCATCGGCATGGCTGGCGCCCGTTGCTGGGGGTTTGACAGGCCCCGCAGCCGGGTGATAACGACGCGGAGTCGCAAAGCTTGGGACCCAAGTCGTGCGAGCCCATCGATAGGAGACCGCCCAAGCCCATGCCGCGCATCTCGATCGGTGATTGCCAACTCTATTACGAGCGGCAGGGCGGCGGGTTTCCGGTTGTTTTTGTCAGTGGTTTGACGGGCCAGGCGTCATTCTGGCGCGAGCAGTTGCCGGCGTTCTCCCGCGAGTTCGACACCGTCGTGTTCGACCACCGTGGCGTCGGCCAGAGCGACCACAGCAAGATTTCCTACACGGTCGAGCGCCTGGCGGCCGACCTGATCGAGCTCATGAATGCGCTCGGCATCGACAAGGCGCATGTGGTCGGACACTCGACCGGCGGCGCCATCGCCCAAATCCTCGCGATCGAGCACCCTGAGCGCCTCGCGAGCGTGGTGATCTCGGCGAGCTGGACCAAGGCCGATGCCTATTTCCGCCGTCTCTTCACGCTCCGCAAGGAGCTGCTGATGCGGCTCGGTCCCGCCGCCTATCTGCAAGCCGCCACGCTCTTCCTCTACGCGCCGCATTGGATCGCTCAGAACAACGAGAAGCTCCGCCAGTGGGAAGCGCAAAACCTCGCGACGTTCTCTGCGCCGGAGATCGTGATTAGCCGGATCGATGCGATCCTGGCCTTTGATCGCACGGCCGAGCTCTCGAAGATAAAGACGCCCGCCCTCATCGTGGGCGCGCAGGACGACGTCGTTACGCCACACTATTTCGCCGAGGAACTGGCGCGCCTCATCCCAGGGGCCGAGGTGAAGATCTTTCCTCATGGCGGCCACTGCTTCACCCAAGTGATGCCGCGCGATTTTAACCAGGCGGTCTCCCGTTTCCTGAAGGCCCACACCCCGGCCTAAGGTCAACAGATGGTAAAGCCGGCGGGAATCTCGCCGTGCTCAGCGTGGCTTGCGGCCCGCGCGCGGAATCGCGGTCGGAGCCTGTACAGGCAATTGAAATATCGCGATTTTTTGCCACGCTTTAAGGCTTTCTCAAGCTGTGGGGCCCTAATTTTGTCCCCTGCGCCCTCACGTAGGGTCGAACCTTTCTGGTATGACGAACACAGCGGACATCGCGACTTCGGACGGCCAGTCGACGCTACGGCAATTGCACGCCGCGTTGCAGGCGGCGGGCGACCTCGCCTACGTCTGGGACCTCGCGAGCGACGCGCTCGACTGGCACGGCGCCATCCGGGCGCGGCTCGGCGACGCCCATGCGGCCTCGATCGCGACTGGCGAGGGCTTTGCCCAGCGCATCCATCCCGAGGATCGCCCGCGCCGCGAAAGCCATCTAGAGGGTTCCTCGACCAGCGGTGACTTCTACGAATGCGAGTATCGCCTGCGCGACGACGTCGGTACCACGATCTGGGTGCAGGACCGCGGGCGCACCGAGCTCGACGCCGGCGGCACGCCACGGCGGCTGCTGGGCGTGCTCCGTCTGGTCACCGACCGCAAACTCGCCGAGTTGAAGCTGGAGCGGCTCGCCAATTACGACGAGCTCACGGGTCACTTCAACCGCTCGCGGCTGCGCGAGGCGCTCTCCCAGGCCGTGGCCTCGAGCCTCCGCTCGGGCGTTCCCGGCGCCTATCTGACCATCGGTATCGATAAGCTCGGCACGATCAACGACGCCTTCGGCTACGAGACCGCCGATCAGGTGATCATCGAGATCGGCCGGCGCCTCGACCGGATGTGCCGGGAGAGCGACGTCATCGGGCGCGTCGGCGGCGACCGATTCGGCGTCGCGCTGACCAATTGCCCGCCCGAGAACGTCGTGACGGTCGCGGAGAAGATCCTGTCGCTGATCGGCCATGCGCCGATCGCCACCGACGTGGGCCCGATCTACGCGACCGTCTCCGTCGGCAGCGTGAGCTTCCCCGCGCAGGCCAAGACCAGCTTCGACGCCATGGCGCGGGCGGAAACCGCGCTCGCGGAGGCGAAGCGCGCCGGCCGCGACTGCTGCATGCCCTATCGTGTGGCCGAGGCGCAGCAGCGCCAGCAGCGCACTGACATCGCGCTCGGTGAGCGCGTGCAGCGCGCCCTCAAGGAGCGCCGTCTGGTCTTCGCCTATCAGCCGGTGGTGAGCAGCGAGACCGGCGCGGTCGCCTACCACGAGTGCCTGCTGCGCATGGTGGCGGAGGACGGCGGCATCGTCTCGGCTGCGGCCTTCGTGCCGGTAATCGAGCAGCTCGGTTTCATCCGGCTGCTCGACCGCTACGTGCTCGAGCGCGCGGTGACCGAGGCGACCCAGCATCCCGAATGCTCGCTCGCGTTCAACATCTCTGGCCTGACCGCGAGCGACCACGCCTGGCTCAGGCTTCTGGTGTCGCTGCTCCGCGACCAGCCCGATGTGGCACGCCGGCTCATCGTCGAGATCACCGAGACAGCGGCGCTCCACGACATCCAGGAATCGGCCCGGTTCGTCGGCACGCTTCGGGAGCTCGGCTGCCGCGTCGCTCTCGACGATTTCGGCGCCGGTTTCACCTCGTTCCGCTATATGCAGGCGCTCGACGTGGATATCGTCAAGATCGACGGCTCCTTCGTGCGCAATCTCGCGGAGAGCAACGACAACCAGATCTTCCTGCGCCATCTGGCGGGACTCGCCGACGCCTTTGGCCTTACGACCGTGGCCGAATGCGTGGAAACCGCGCGCGACGCCGCGATCCTGCGTCAGGAGGGCGTGCGCTTCCTGCAGGGCTATTACTACGGCCGCCCGACCCTTGAGCAGCCCTGGCGCGCCGCGCAGAGGCCGGCCCCCATTCTCCGCGCGGCAGCGGCGTCCTAAGTCGTTAGATCGGGATCGTGCGTCCTTCGACTCACGCACGAAGCGCGTGAGTCGAAGGACGCACGATTACCGAGCTACTTCTTGCTCTTTGTGAGCTCCTCGACCTGCTTCTGGAGCGTGTTGATGCGGTCGTTGAGCTCCCTGATGTCACCCTCGGCTTCGGGCTTCCCGGCGGGCTTGGGAGCGGTGGCACCCTGTGCGCCGAAGGGCGAGAACATCTTCATGGTCTGCTCGAAGAGCGCCAGGTTTTGCTTCCCCATCTCCTCGAGCTTGCCGAAGGGGAACATGCCGCCGAAGGTCTGCTGCAGGCTCTTGCGCATCTGCTCTTGATTGAGCGCGAAGGCGGCCATGGCCTGCTCGAGGTAGCGCGGCACCAGCCATTGCATGCTGTCGCCATAGAGGCTGATCAGCTGCCGCAGGAAGCTGATCGGCAGCAGGTTCTGGCCCTTCTGCTCCTCCTCGACGATGATCTGCGTCAAGACGGCGCGGGTGATGTCGTCGCCGCTTTTGGCGTCGAACACCACGAAGTCGCGGCCCTCTTTCACCATGTGGCTCAAGTCGTCGAGCGTCACGTAGCTGCTGGTCGAGGTGTTGTAGAGGCGCCGGTTCGCGTATTTCTTGATCACGACTGGCGGAGCCTTCGGGCTCGCACCCTCGGCGCCCGCTCTGGCTGCGCTCTGCTCGTCCGCCATGAGTCGATTTCCGCTCTGCTCGATAATGGGGCAGCATATCAGCACTTGGGCACCGCAGCCGCAAGGGATTGGGGGGAACCGTTGGCGCGTCGCCTGGAAACAGTCATGGACGGCCGATATACTCGGCGCCCATGGCGGACCCGCCGGATCTCTCCGCGCTCGCCAAGCGCTACGTGGACCTATGGCAGGACCAGCTGATCGCGCTCGCGGCACACCCGGAGCTAGCCGATGGGCTGGCGCGGGTCTTGGCTGCGTTTCCGGTTCCGACCGTGACTTGGCCCGCCGGCGGCGGCGCTGCCTCGCCTCATAATGGACACCCCGCGCCTGGGCCCGCGTCCACTGCCGCTGCACCTGGCGGCGGCGATCGGGAGCTTCGCGAGCTCGCAGGCCGCCTTGCCGCTCTTGAAGAGCGGCTCGCTCGCCTGGAGACCGGAGCTCAAGGCGGCGGGAGCGGATCTCGAAAAAAGCCTCGCCGCCGTCGGCGTTGAGGCACTCGCGCAAGCGGTCGAGCGCGAGCTTCGGAGCCGCGCCGATCTCTTCCTCAAGGGTATCGAGCGCTACCGCGATCACGCGTACCGCCGCGCGCTCGTCGATCCGCCCGTACTCTGGCAGGACGGCTCGACGCGGCTGCTCGACTATGGCGGCGCTGGCGCACCGGTGCTCGTAGTGCCGTCGCTGGTCAACCGCGCCTACATTCTCGACCTCATGCCGGAGAAGAGCCTGCTCCGCTGGCTCGCGAGCAATGGTCTCCGACCGCTCCTGGTGGACTGGGGCGCGCCCGCCGACCTCGAGCGGCGCTTCACGCTGACGGACTACATCGCGGGCCGTCTCGAAGCCGCGCTCGATGCTGCGGTCGCGGCCGCGGGCGAGCCCATGGCGGTCATGGGCTATTGCATGGGCGGCGACTTGGCATTGGCACTCGCGTTCCGGCGGCCGAGGCGCGTGAGCGCACTGGCCCTGCTGGCGACACCCTGGGATTTCCATGCCGAGCGCGCGGAGCAGGCGCGCCTCCTCGGCGCGCTCGCGCCCTCGCTCAAGGCGGCCTTCACCGCGCTCGGCGAGCTTCCGGTCGATGTCTTGCAGACGCTCTTCGCCGCGCTCGACCCGCTGCTGGCGCTCCGCAAATTCTCGCGCTTCGCCGAGCTCGGCGACGGTGACCCACGCACGCGCGAGTTCGTGGCGCTCGAGGATTGGCTCAACGACGGCGTGCCGCTCGCGCTGCCCGTCGCGGAAGCGGTGCTGATGGACTGGTACAGCGGAAACGCAACCGCGCGTGGGGAGTGGCGTGTCGCCGGGCAGATCGTCGATCCCGCGCGCTGCACGATGCGGTCATTTGTCGTGGTGCCCGCGCAGGACCGCATCGTGCCGCCAGGCTCCGCGCGCGCGCTCGGCACCGCGCTCCCCGCGGCCGAGATGTGGACCCCCACGCTCGGTCACATCGGCATGGTGGTCTCGCGCGAGGCCCCACGCGTGGTCTGGGAGCCGCTCCGGGATTGGCTGTTGGGCCGAGCGCCCAAACCGGCCCGCAGCCGACCGCGCAAGCGTCGCGCGCAGAGGTGATCTGATCGGGCGCGACTGGCGCCGATTATGGATGCGAATTCAGAGGCTTGCGGCGGCGCGCCAATGCCGGTCCGAAGGCCCGTGTATTTATTGCACTGCGGCATTATCTTTGAGCCAGGGAACCAGCGCCTGAACCTATCTCGAGGAGCAATCGATGACCGAAATCGTGATCGCCAGTGCCGCCCGCACACCCATCGGCGCCTTCAACGGCGCGCTCAGCAGTGTGACGGCACATTATCTCGGCCAGACCGCGATCGTGGAGGCGCTGCGCCGCGTGAAGGTCGAGCCGAAGGATGTCTCCGAGGTGATCATGGGCCAGATCCTCTCGGCGGGTGAGGGACAGAACCCAGCGCGCCAGGCCGCGGTCGGTGCCGGCATTCCCTACGAGGTGACGGCCTACGGCGTGAACCAACTCTGCGGCTCGGGCTTGCGCACGGTGGCACTCGGATACCAGGCGATCCGGAACGGCGACAGCGAGATCGTGGTCGCGGGCGGCCAGGAGAGCATGAGCCAGGCGCCGCACTGCATCCACCTGCGCAATGGCACCAAGATGGGCGACACCCAGATGGTGGACACCATGATCCGCGACGGGCTCTGGGACGCCTTCAACGGCTACCACATGGGCAATACCGCGGAGAACGTGGCGCAACGCTGGCAGATCACGCGCCAGGAGCAGGACGAGCTGGCGCTCCGCTCGCAGAACCGCGCGGAAGCCGCGCAAAAGTCCGGCCGCTTCAAGGACGAGATCGTTCCCGTGAAGATCGCGACCCGCAAGGGCGACGTGATGGTGGAGAACGATGAGTATCCGCGACACGGCACCACGATGGACGCGCTGCAGAAGCTACGCCCTGCTTTCGACAAGAACGGCACGGTGACCGCGGGCAATGCGTCCGGCATCAACGACGGTGCCGCTGCCGTGGTCCTGATGACCGCGAAGGAGGCGGACCGGCGCGGCCTCACGCCGCTCGCGCGCATCGTCTCCTGGGCCACCGCGGGCGTCGATCCCGCGATCATGGGGACGGGCCCTATCCCCGCGAGCCGGCTCGCACTCAAGCGCGCGGGCTGGAAGGCCGACGACCTCGACCTCATCGAGGCGAATGAGGCCTTCGCGGCGCAAGCCTGCGCCGTCAATAAGGACCTCGGCTTCAGCGCCGACAACGTCAACGTGAACGGCGGCGCTATCGCGCTCGGCCATCCGATCGGTGCCTCCGGCGCCCGCGTCCTGGTGACGCTTCTCCACGAGATGCGCAAGCGCAACGCCAAGAAGGGCCTCGCGACCCTCTGCATCGGTGGCGGCATGGGCATCGCCATGTGCGTCCAGCGCGACTAAATACCGCGCAAGTTGCCAACGATTGACAGGCCGCCCTCACCCGGCGGCCTGTTGTATTTCTGGCGCAGGAGTAAGATCGGTACGCGTGTTGCAACGAAAATATCCGGGAGGCGCTTATGGCACGGGTGGCGGTAGTGACGGGTGGAACGCGCGGCATCGGCAGCGCGATCTCGGTCGCTCTCAAGGAGGCGGGCTACAAGGTCGCCGCGAACTATGCCGGCAACGAGACAGCCGCGGCTGGCTTCACCAAGGAGACTGGCATCCCCGCCTACAAGTTCGACGTCTCCGACTTCAAGGCCAGCGAGGATGGCGTGAAGCGCATCGCGAGCGAGCTCGGCCCGATCGATATCCTCGTGAACAACGCCGGCATCACCCGCGACGCCGTGCTCCATCGCATGACGCCCGAGCAGTGGTCGGCGGTGATCAGCACCAACCTCACCTCGTGCTTCAACATGTGCCGCCTCGTGATCGACGGCATGCGCGAGCGCGGCTTCGGGCGCATCGTCAATATCGGCTCGATCAACGGCCAGGCTGGGCAGTATGGCCAGGTGAACTATGCCGCCGCCAAGTCCGGTATCCACGGCTTCACCAAGGCGCTGGCGCAGGAAGGCGCCTCAAAGGGCATCACGGTGAACGCCATTGCGCCCGGCTACATCGATACCGACATGGTGCGCGCGGTGCCGCCCAACGTGCTCGAGAAGATCGTGGCGCGCGTTCCCATCGGCCGCCTCGGCTCCGCCGGCGAAATCGCTCGCGGCGTCCTGTTCCTGGTCTCCGATGAGGGCGCCTTCATCACGGGCTCGACCATCTCGATCAACGGCGGGCAGCACATGTATTGAGTCGCCGGGCGCGTCACCCCGGCTCCCAACCCACGGGCGCCAACTCGAAGCCCGCGAACTCGAAACCCGGCGCCACCGTGCAGCCCGTGAGCGTCCACGCGCCGAGGCTGCGCGCGGTCTGCCACACGCCCGCGGGCACGATGCGTTGGGGTTCCTCTCCCGCGCCGACATCGGGACCCAGGAGCAACTTCTCGCTCGCGCGCCCATCGGCCGAGAGCGTGAGGCACAGCGGCGCACCGCCATGCCAATGCCAGATCTCCACGGTATCGATGCGGTGCCAGCGCGAGACCTCGCCGGCTTGCAGCAGGTAGTAGATCGCGGTGGAGGCGGCGCGCCCGCCGACCGCGCGCGTGTCGCGAAAGGTCTCGCGGTACCAGCCGCCTTCGGGATGCCGCACCAAGCCAAGGCGGCGGATCACCGCCTCGGCGTCGGCGCGGGTGGTCACTTCGGGTCTTGCGGCACCGTCTGTTTCATCGCGGGCCGCTCGGCGAAGTCGTCGTACCAGCGGGCGAGGCCGGGTGCGCGCTGGCGCCAGGGCTCGTTGGCATAGCGGAAGTCGAGATATCCGAGCGCGCAGCCGATCGTGATGAGGCCGATGGTGAGCGGGCCGCGCAGCTGGCCTTGTCCGGCCTCGATCTCGAGCGCCGCCACCGCGCCGCGCACCTTGCGCATCTGTCCGTCGGTCCATTCCGGCCACTGATACTCCTTGGGCCGGAGTTGCTCGTAGCGATTGAGGATCGCAGCCTCGAGGATGCCGTCGCCGAGTGCCTGCTGGCGGAGCGCGATCCAGCGCTGGTTGCCGCCTTCCGGGAACAGCTTGGCGCCGCTGTGCAGACTGTCGATGTACTCGCAGATGACAGGCGAATCGTAGAGCACGACGCCGTCATCGGTGATCAGCGCGGGCACCTTCACCAGTGGGTTCTCTTTCGCGACATCCTCGTTCGGCTTGGTCGGCGCCACCGCGGTCGGGATCTTCTCGATGCGGTCGACAAGGCCAGTCTCGATCGCGACCACCATGACCTTGCGCACGAACGGTGAGGTCGGTGAATAGCGCAGCTTC
>DATEGF010000273.1:0-12160 GCA_035280245.1 Allostellaceae bacterium | reverse complement strand
ATGCAGAGCGCAGCCGCTCGGCGCCATCACCGGCGAGCACCAGCGGCCCCGCTGGCGCGGCGGTGCCCCAATGCTCGGCCGCGACGAGCGCGCCCGCGCTGATGGGGGTTCGCCTGGAGTCGAAGGCCTGGAGAAAGAGCTCTTCGCGCCGGCTCTCGATCGACACCAGCAAGGCGCGGCCCGCGAGCAAGGCACCGGGCACCGCCGCCGCCACGGCCTCGAAGCTGCCGAGCCCCAGCGCCGGAACGCCGGTCGCGAGCGCCAGACCCTGTGCGGTCGCGATGCCGATGCGTACCCCAGTGAAGGCGCCGGGCCCGAGTGTTACCGCAATCAGCTCGAGCGCGCCGAAGCCGACACTGGACGCCGTCATCACGCGCGCGATCATGGGCACGAGATGCTCGGCCTGGCCGCGCAGCATGGCGACGCTCTCGTGCGCAAGCACGCGCTCGCCGGTCAGCACCGCCGCTGCGCAGCCGCTTCCGGAGCTGTCGAACGCAAGAACCTTCATGCCGCCCACAGAGTCGCGGGCGGCTGGTCTTTTCGCAACGCTAAACCGAGGGAGTTGTCGGCTCGGTCGCGGCCTCAGACCGGGCTAACGGCGCGAACCTCGGGGATGTAGTGCCGGAGCATGTTCTCGATGCCGGCCTTGAGGGTCGCGGTCGAGCTCGGGCAGCCCGCGCAGGAGCCCTGCATGTGCAGGTAAACGACGCCGTCCTCGAAGCTGTGGAAGATGATGTCGCCGCCGTCCTGCGCCACGGCTGGCCGCACGCGTGTCTCCAGCAGCTCCTTGATCTGCGAGACCACCTCGTCGTCCTCGTCCTCGCTCGCATCGGCGGCCGGCGCCGCGCCGGTCATCACCGGCTGGCCCGAGGTGAAGTGATCCATGATCGCGGCGAGCACCACGGGCTTGAGATTGAGCCAGTCGAGATCGGCGGCCTTGCTCACCGTGATGAAGTCGGCGCCGAGATAGACGCCAGTCACGCCCTCGAGTCCGAAGAGTCGCTCGGCGAGCGGCGAGGGCTTGGCGTCCGCGGCGGTGGTAAAGTTGGCCGTGCCCGACTCCATGACCACGCGGCCCGGCAGAAACTTGAGAGTCGCGGGATTGGGCGTGGGCTCGGTCTGAATGAACATCGTCGGTGCTCCGCGGCAGGAATTCGGGCACTACCTTGGGTGTCTCGGCCCGCAAGTCAACCCCTTGAGCTGTGGGGTCAATATGCGCGCGATGCACCCATGCCTGGGCATCGCTTGCGGCACCCGCGAAACGCGAGTGAAACTGCGCCATGACCCTGGCTCTGAAAGAGCGACCGGCACCGGCCATCTCGGCGGCGCGACTACGCGCTCAGCCGGTGATCGATTACCTGGTCGAAGAGGCTCGGCGCATCGACGGCGCGCCGGAGTTCCTCGAGGTGATCTGCGCGCGGATCGTCGCCGAAGGCGTGCCGCTCGACCGTTGCACCGCACATGCGCGCACGCTGCATCCCGAGATATTCGGCTTCACCGTGCGTTGGCTGCCAGGCCAGACGGCCGAGTACATCCCGCACTATCACGGCGGTGCCACGAACGCTGCCTACGAGAACAGTGCGATCTATTGGCTCTATGGCGGCGCGGAGCGATTCCGGCGGCGGATCGAGCGGCCGACCGTCGCGCTCGACTTCAGCATCCTGCCCGACCTGAAAGCGGACGGATTCACGGATTACCTCGCGCTCCGGCTGCCCTTCACCGACGGCACCTGCGCCGCGCTCACGCTCGCGACGCGGCGGGCCGGCGGTTTTGACGAGGACGACATCGGCTTCTTCGATGCGCTGATGCCCTATATGGCGCTGGTCTTCGAGGCTCGCATCGGCCACCGGATCTCCGAGAGCGTGGTCAAGACCTATCTCGGCGAGGATGCCGGCCGGCGCGTGCTCCGCGGCGAGGTGACACGCGGCAGCGGCGAGGTGATCGAGGCCGCGATCCTCTTCGCAGACATCCGCGGCTTCACCGCGCTCTCCGAGGCATTGCCCGGCGATCAGGTGATCGCCCTGCTCAACGCCTATTTCGAGAGCGTGATCCCGCCCGTCGAGGGCCATGGTGGTCAGGTGCTGAAGCTGATCGGCGACGGCGTCCTCGCGATCTTTCCGCTCGGGCGCGGCGGCGCCAAGCCCGCGTGCTTTGCCGCGGCAACGTCGGCGCTGCAGGCCTTCGCCAATCTCGCGGAGGTGAACCGCGACCGGGAGGCGGCGGGCCTCCGCACCATCCGGATCGGGATCACGCTCCACGTCGGGCGAGTGATCTACGGCAATATCGGTGCGTCGAACCGGCTCGATTTCACGGTGATCGGTCACGCTGTCAACCTGGTGAGCCGGATGCAGACTCTCTGCCGGCGTTTCGAGAAGGCGATGCTGTTCTCGGCGGAGTTCGTGCAGCAATCGGGCGTCCCCGCCCTCTCCATGGGCCGCCACGAGCTCCAAGGCGTCGCCGAGCCGCAGGAGGTCTTCGCGCTGCTGCCGGCGGAAGATCCCTATTTCCAGACGGAGTCGGGCTGACGTCAGGTCACGTGGGCGAGCTGGTCCTCCGTGAGGCTGCCGGGGACGATCGTGACGGGGACGCGGAGCTTGCTGAGCGATTTTCCGATGAGCGCCGTGATGAGCGGGCCTGGGCCCTCGGGGCCGGTGCCGGCTGCCAGCACGAGGACCGAGATGCTCGGCTCCTCGTCGAGCATCTTCAGGAGCTCGTCGCGCCGCCGGCCTTCGCGGATGTAGACCACGGGGTGCGAGCCCGAGAGCTCGAGCACTTCCTGCGAGAGCTTGTTCAGGAGCTGCTCCGCCTCCTCGCGGCGCTCCTCGCGCATCAGCGATTCCACCGCCATCCAGTGCTGGAGGTCGCTGGGCTCGATCACGTGGAGCAGCGCCACGCGGCCGCCGGTGTGGCGCGCGCGTAGCGCCGCATAGTGCAGCGCCACGGGCATCTCCTCGCTGGCGTCGACCACCACCAGGAAGATGCGCTGCGGCGCGGGGATGTCTGCGGTTTCGTCGGACATCGCGGAGCTCCTGTTCTAGGCGTTCCGGAACGGCAGGCTCGCGAGCCAGCCCGCGAGCGCCGCCAACGTGATCGCCACCAAGCCGTAGGCGAGCGCGAAGCGGTCGGCGAAATCATGCACCTCGGCGTCGATGCCGAGCTCGGAGATCACCAAAGGCGTGGTCTGTCCGGCCACCACAGCCTTGTCGCGCACGAGGAACACCTGAACGAGATAGGTGCCCGTCGGCACGTTTGCAGGGAAACGGATGTCGGTCCGAAAGAGCTTGTCACCAAGGAAACGCACTTGTCCGACACCGGACGGATAGAGGCCCGCGCGCGCGGCGTTGCGCAGGAGCGCCGAGCGGAATTCCTCGGTCTCCTGGGGCGAGATCGGGGCCTCGGTCGCGAGGCGCAGGCTTTCGAGGCCGATCTGGTGCAGCTGGCGCATCGCGGGCGGCGCGATGTCGTCGAGCGGCTTGTTGCTGGCGATACTGTAGAAGCTGGGCACGCCCTGGAACGTGATCTGACGGGTATTGACCCAGACCTCCGCGACCTTGCTCTTGCGGCGCACGGTGACGTCGCGCTCGGGCCCGCGCACCACCACGATTACGTCGCCGTTGCCGTCGGTGGCGCCGAACAGCGTCACGTTCGTGCCCGTGAAGCCCGTGGTAATCGCGACCAGGTGATTGTTGAGGTCGGCGACCAGCGCCTGCGCGTGCACCGTGCGCGCGTGGGCAGCGCAGAGGAGCGCGAGCGGAAGCAGGAGCGCGAGCCGCCATCCTCTCATTCGGACCCCACCACCACGATGGAGTAGAGATCGTCGGGCCGCACACCGAGGTCGCGCGCAAGCTTCGCCGCCACGGCGAGCACCATGAGCGCCAAAAGCGCGCGGAGCTGCTCGCCCCGGAGCCGCGTGCCGAAGCGGGTGCCGAGCTGGGCGCCGATCACGCCCCCGAACAGCAGCAAGACCGCGAGCACCGCGTCCACCGTGCCGTTCCCCGCGGCTTGCAGCACGGTCACGTTGGCGGCGACGAAGATGATCTGCAGCAGCGAGGTGCCCGGCACCACCGCAGTCGGCATGCCCAGCATGTAGATCATCGCGGGCACCATCACGAAACCGCCGCCGATCCCCATGATCGCCGACAGGATGCCCACGACGAAGCCGAGCCCGGTGGGCACGATCGCGCTGATGTAGAGCTTGGAGCGCCGAAAGCGCATCTTGAGCGGCAGGCCGTGGATCCACATGTGCTGGTGGAGCTTGCGCCGCCCGGCGCCGGGGCGACGGCGACGCAGGAGCGCCCGCGTGCTCTCCACCAGCATGAGCGCGCCCAAGGTGCCGAGGAGCACCACATAGGTGACGCTCACCGTGAGCTCGACCTGACCCAAGCGCCGGAGCAGCGCGAAGATCCAGACGCCGAAAGCGGAGCCGGCGAAGCCGCCCACCAGCAGCACCGCGCCCATGTGGAAATCGACATTGCCGCGCCGCCAATGCGCGATCACGCCGGAGACCGAGGCGCCGACGAGCTGGTTGGCGGAGGAGGCGACCGCGACCGCCGGCGGAATCCCGATGAAGATCAGGAACGGCGTCAGCAGGAAGCCGCCGCCGACTCCGAAGACGCCCGAGAGGAACCCGACCCCCGCGCCGAGGCCCAGGAGGACAAATACGTCCACGGATACCCCGGCGATCGGCAGGTAGATGTCCATGCGCGAGCCAAAGAAAAGTGCTGCGCCGGTCGGTTGAGGGGCGCCAACGGCACCTTACAACCGGCCGGCGGGGCCGGGAAAGCGCTTTCGGCCCCGGTTTGCGGCGATTCTCGGGCTTTTGGGACCCATGGGTGGGGTCGCGGCGCGCGGCGTGCTAGCATCGCGGCATCTCGCCCGAGGAGGCAACCCCCATGCCGATCATCCCCAACAAAGAGGCCCACGAGATTCCCTGGCGCCCCGGCTACCGCAACTTCGTGCTGGCGGGCCGCGACGAGGGCCTCGCCTGCATCGCGGGCTACAGCGTGATCGAGCCCGGCGCCGGCGCGCCGCTCCACGCCCACAAGGACGTCGATGAGGTCTTCATCCTGCTCGAAGGCGCCCTCGACCTCACGCTCGGCGAGGAGCGGCATCGGGTCGAGGCCAATCACACCATCGCGATCCCCGCGGGCGTCCCCCACGCCTTCACGGCCGTCGGCCCCAAACCCACCCGCATGTTCACCTTCATGCCGCGGAACCGTGCCATCGCCGAGGCCACCACTTACTTCGAAGGCGCGCCGCCGGCGGGGGCGGATCAGCATTGAGGGAGCGTTCGGACCACCACTCACCCCGGCCCTCTCCCGCAAGGGGAGAGGGAGAAGCAAGCGCTCGAGATTTCCCTCTCCCCTTGCGGGAGAGGGAGGGGCCCATCGCGAAGCGATGGGAAGGTGAAGGGCGGGCGATGCTCCGCTCTACGGCCGAAGCAATCCCGTAATATCGAAGACCTCGCGCAGGTTCGGCTCGGCGATGGCGGTGGCGCGGTCGGCGCTGCGGCGGAGGATGCGGTCGACGTAGCCGGGGTCCGCCATCAGCCGGCGCATCTCGCCGCCGATCCGGCCGAGCACGGATACCGCGAGGTCCGTCAGCGTCTCCTTGAAGCGCGAGAACGGCGAGCCTGCGAACTCCGCGACCGTCGCCTCGAGGCTCTTGTCGGCGAGCGCCGCGTAGATGCTGAGCAGGTTCTCGGCCTCGGGCCGGGTCGCGGCCTCGGCAACCGTCGCGGGCATCGGGTGCGGATCGGTCTTCGCCTTGCGGATCTTCTGGCGGACCGTGTCGGCGTCGTCGGTCATGTTGATGCGCGAATAATCCGACGTGTCGGACTTCGACATCTTCTTGGTGCCGTCGCGCAGACTCATGACGCGCGTCGCTGCGCCGAAGATCGCAGGCTCCGGCAGCGGGAAGAACTCCACCTCGTAGCGCCGATTGAAGGCGCCGGCGATGTCGCGCGCGAGCTCGACGTGCTGCTTCTGGTCCTCGCCGACGGGCACGTGCGTCGCCTTGTAGAGCAGGATATCGGCTGCCATCAGCACGGGATAGGCGTAGAGGCCGAGTCCCGCGTTGTCACGCTGCTTGCCCGACTTCTCCTTGAACTGCGTCATGCGATTGAGCCAGCCGAGCGGCGTCAGGCAGCCGAGGAGCCAGGCCAGCTCGGTGTGCTCGTGCACCGTGCTCTGGTTGAAGATGATGCAGCGCTCGGGGTCGATGCCCGCCGCAATGTAGGCCGCGGTCACCTCGCGGGTCGCCTGGCGCAGCTCTTTCGGGTCCTGCGGCAGCGTCAGCGCGTGCAGGTCGACGATGCAGAAGATGCAGTCGTAGTCGTTCTGCATCGCGACCCAGTTTCGGATCGCGCCCAAGTAATTCCCGAGGTGCAGATTGCCGGTGGGCTGGATGCCCGAGAAGATGCGATTCATGGATACCGTCCGGGTTGGAGGCGGAGCGTGGAGCGCGTGTTTATCGAGGAGCGGCGCTAACGGGTCAAGAGAAAGGTCACCACAGAGGCGGTGAGGCAACGAGAAAGCGGAAGGTTTGAACCGCCAAGACGCCAAGTCGCCAAGGTATCGGAGCCTGAAAGCGAAACGCTGAGCCCGCGACGAAGTCGCAATCCTCGTCTCGGCCTTCTTGGCGCCTTGGCGGTTCAAGCTTCTTGCGGCTTCGCCGCAAACTCAGCCTCTCACTGCCTCACCGTCTCTGTGGTTCCCTTAACTTACTCGACGCCTGCTGAGGCGGTGCAGGACCTCGCGCCAGCGGGCGGCGCCGAGCAGGAGCACCAGCAGCGCGAAGGTCGCGAGGCCGAGCGCGATCAGGCCCACGAGGACTGAGAGCCGCTGCATGAAGGGGCCCGCGAGCAGGGGGGCAGCCCAGCTCATTGCGACCACCAGGATCACACCCATGCCGATCGCGGCGGCGGCGATCCGCGGCAGGGTACGCCGGCATTGGTGATCGAGCGAGAAGTGGCCGCGTCGGTGCAGCACGGCCATCAGACTGAGAGCGTTGATCCAGCCTGAGAAGGATCCCGCGATCGCGATCCCTACTTGGGCCCAGGGCAGTACAAAACCCAGCAGGAACGTGCCGCCAGCGTTCACCGCCATCGCCATCGCGGCGATCTTGACCGGCGTTCCCGTGTCGTGCCGCGCGAAGAAGCCGGGCGCCAGGATTTTGATGAGCACGAAGGCCGGCAGGCCCGCGGCGTAGGCGGTGAGGGTGGGCGCGGTCGCGGCGGTCGCCGCGGCGTCGAAGGCGCCGCGCTGGAACAACGCTAGCAGGATCGGATGGGCGAGCACGCCCAGGCCGACCGCGGCCGGCAAGGTCAGCAGCAGCGCGAGCTCGAGCCCCCGGTTCTGCGTCGCTTGCGCGCCTGCGTCGTCGCCGGTGCGCACCTGGCGCGAGAGCGAGGGCAGGATCGCCGTGCCGACCGCGATGCCCACCACGCCCAGCGGCAGCTGGTTCAAGCGATCGGCGTAGTAGAGATAAGAGACCGCGCCCGTCGGCAGCAGCGAGGCGATCGCGGTGGAGACGACGAGGTTGAGCTGGGTCACGCCCGCGCCGAAGGTCCCGGGCAGCATCAGGCGCAGCAGCTGCTTCACCTGCGGCGTGAGGCGTGGGCGCGGCATGGCGAGCGGCAGGCCCGCGCGCCAGCACGAGACCATCAGCCAGATGAACTGTGCGAAGCCCGAGGCGGTGATCGCCCAGGCGAGCACATAGCCGTTGACCGGGCGCACCCAGAGCATGGCGCCGATCAGGAATAGGTTCAGCAACATCGGCGTCGCGGCAGCGGCCGCGAAGCGCTCGACCGAGTTCAAGACTCCGCTCTGCAGCGAGGCCAGCGAGATATAGAGGAGATAGGGAAATGTCACCCGCGCGAGCGCCACCGTAAGCGCGAACTTCTCGGGGTCGTTCTCGAATCCCGGCGCCAGCACACGCACGAAGGCGGGTGCGAACACTTCCGCCGCCACGACGAACAGGAACAGCGCAGTCACCAGCACGGCGAGCGCGTCCTCGGCGAAGCGCTTCGCTGCCGGACGGCCCTCGGTCGCGACCGCGCCCGCAAAGAGCGGCACGAAGGCCGCGTTGAAGGCGCCCTCGGCGAAGAGGCTCCGGAACAGGTTGGGCAGCCGCTGCGCCACGAAGAAGGCGTCGGTCACGGGTCCCGCGCCCAGGAACGCCGCCGTCAGCATGTCCCGCAGGAAGCCCAGCACGCGGCTCATCAGGGTCAAGAGGCCGACGGTCGCGGCCGAGCGCAGCAATGCCATGGCGAGAGCGTTCTAAAGGAACTCCGGCAGGAGTGCCATGGCCCCGGCGAATCGCCCGGGCGAGCGTTCCATCACCGCGATGTGGCGCACGGCGCCGGGACGCCAGGCGTCGAGATCGCGAGCGATTTCGCAGGTCGACGCGCTCAGCCTATAATTCGCACGCGATGATCTCGGGGGCCTCTCGACCGCGGCGCGATGCAATGACGGCTCGATATTTCGGGCTCGACTATCTCCGCGCCTTCCTGATCGTGCGCTTGGTGGCGCTCCACTCGGTGCTCGCCTACGCGGATTTCGGCTCGCCGCTCTTTGCGAATATCGCGCCGATCACGGATTCGCGGCAGTGGAGCGGCTTCGAGGTCTTCGTCCGTCTCAACGAGACCTTCTCGATGTCGTTGATGTACTTCATATCGGGATTGTTCGTCTGGTCGGGCCTCACGCGCCGTGGCGCGCTCGGCTATGCGCTCGCGCGCGGCAGGCGGCTCGGGGTTCCCTTCGCGCTCGTTGCCATCCTCGTGATGCCACTCGCCTTCTATCCGTCCTTTCTCTCCCACGGCCTCAACGTCAGTCTCTTCACCTATTTCCATGTACTGGTGGCCAATCTCATCTGGCCCGCGGGCTCGCTCTGGTTCATCTGGCTCCTCCTGATGTTCGACCTCTGCGCCGCGGCGGTCTATCAGCTCGCGCCTGGTGCCTTCGAGGCGCTCGGACGGATGATCGCCGGCGCGGCTCGGCGGCCGGCGCCCTACTTTTTCGCGCTCGTCGCGGTCGCGGCCATCCTCTATGTGCCGATGATCGCCATCTTCGGCCCATTCTCCTGGATTGTTGTCGGGCCCTTCGCGCTCCAGACAAGCCGCCTCTTTCACTACGCGCTTTACTTCTTCGCGGGCGTCGGAATCGGCGCCTATGGTCTCGGGCGCGGCCCGCTCGCCGACGATAGCCTGCTGATCCGCCACTGGGGTCGCTGGTTGCTGCTGGCCGTGGTGCTCAACGTTCTCTTTGCAACGGCGCTCTATCCGCTTCTCGGCGCCGTCAAGTCCTCGGCGGCGCTCCGCACGACCATCTACGGGGTCGCGGTCGTTGCAACCTGCGCCGCGACGAGTTTCGGCTTGCTGGCCCTGTTTCGCCGGTTCCTGACCCGCCCCTTCGCGGTCGCGACCAGCCTCGCGGCGAGTTCCTACGGCATCTACCTCGTGCACGATTTCTTCGTGCTCTGGCCGCAATACCTGCTGCTCGGTGCCGCCTGGCCCGCGGTCATCAAGGCCCTGGTGGTCTTCGCCGTCGCGCTCACGCTGAGCTGGGGCTGCACAGCGCTCGCCCGGCGGCTCCGGGTGGCCTCCGCGGGGCGGTCGTCCGTCGCGCCGGCTGTGGCTGGCTCGCCGCAGCCGGGGCAATAGGCTTGCCCCAGCGGGTCATTGCGGCCTATCCCTGCACTTAGGCGACGGGAGCGGAGCAATGGCTGAGATCAAGATCGGCGTGGTCGGGTGCGGCGGGCGCATGGGTCGCATGCTAGTGGCAGAGGCCCATGGGGCCGATGGCTGCCGCGTGGTGGCTGGCAGTGAGGCGCCGTCGAGCCCGCTGGTCGGCCAGGACATCGGCACGCTCGCGGGCGTCGGCGCGCTCGGCATCAAGGCGGCGCGCGACGCTGCCGAGGTCTTCGAGGCGGCTGACGTGGTGCTCGACCTGACCGTGCCGGTGGCGAGCGTCGCCCATGCACGGATTGCTGCCGAGCGCGGACGCGCTCTCGTACTGGGCACCACCGGCCTCGACGAGGGTCAGGCCGAGGCGATCCGCGCCGCCGCCAAGCGCGCGCCCATCGTCTGGGCCGCCAACTTCAGCCTCGGCGTGAACCTGCTCTTGAGCCTGGTCGAGCAGGCGGCGCACGTGCTGGGCGAGGATTTCGATATCGAGGTGCTGGAGATGCACCACCATCACAAGGTGGACGCGCCCTCCGGCACCGCGCTGGCGCTCGGGCGGGCCGCGGCCAAGGGCCGGCGGGTCGATCTCGCCGCCAAGAGCCAGCGCGTGCGCGACGGCCACACCGGCGCGCGCCGCACCGGTGACATCGGGTTCGCGACCTTGCGTGGCGGCGACGTCGCGGGCGAGCACACCGTGATCTACGCGGGACCCGCCGAGCGCATCGAACTCACCCACCGCGCCGGCAGCCGCCAGATCTTCGCGCGCGGCGTCATCCGCGCGGCGCGCTGGGTCGTCGTCAAAGGCCCGGGCCTCTACGACATGACGGACGTCCTGGGCTTGAAGCGGAGCTAGCTAAGCGGCCGGGCCGATGTGCTGGCGCCAGCGGGTGAGCGCATCCTTGAGCGCGGCAGCGAGGTTCTTGCGCTCCTGAGGCGCGAGGAAACCGCCCACCGTGAGCTCGCGTCCGTGGGAGGCGAGCACCAGGCGATTGGTCTCGTCGTGCTCCTCCAGAGTGACGCGCAGCCAGAAGGGCTGGAACTGCCAGCGCCGCCGCTCGCCGCGCTGGCTCACGCGCTCGACGGTCAGCAGGTCCTCGGTGAGGCGGACCCACTCGTGCATGCGCGCGCTTCTGTAGCTCGCGCGGAAGGCGAGGTAGACCAGCAGCACATCGAGGCCGAAGTACCCGAAGATCGGCCATGCGCCTACGAGCACGAAACTCACCCCGGCGGCAAAGCTCACGGCGCCGAGCAGGAGCATCAGCACCAGGAACCCCCGCGGCGGCAAGCTGCGGTGCGGATAGAGCACCGCATCGAAGAAAACCGGCGAGGTGCCGGAGCGCGTCGGAGCATCCATGCAGAGCGAGATTAGGTGCGCCTGTAGTCGAGGTAAAGCGCTGCGGTGGATGAGAAAAGAAAGGCTTTAGCGCGGAGGACGCAGAGGGATGATGAAGTCCTCGCGTCCTCCGTGAATCCTCCGCGACCTCTGGCTAAGCCCATTTTGTTTTTCGCGAAAAGTGATCGTACTATCGGGCTCATGAAACCGAAGCACGTGGAGGAGTTCTTTCGGCGGCTGGCGGAGCGGATGCCGGATCCGCGCAGCGAGCTGGAGTTCCTGAGCCCTTTCACGCTGCTGGTCGCCGTGGTGCTCTCGGCGCAGGCGACGGACGCCAGTGTCAACAAGGCGACGCCCGCGCTCTTCGCGGTGGCAGACACGCCGGAGAAGATGGCGGCGCTCGGCGAGGCGCGCATCGAGGATTTCATCCGCACGATCGGCCTCTATCGCACCAAGGCCAAGAATATCGTGAAGCTGAGCCAGATGCTGATCGCCGAGCACGGCGGCGAGGTGCCGCGCACGCGCGAGGCGCTCCAGCAACTGCCCGGCGTCGGCCGCAAGACCGCCAACGTCGTGCTCAATGTTGCCTTCGGCGAGCCCACCATCGCGGTCGACACGCACATCTTCCGGGTCGGCAATCGCACGGGCCTCGCGCGCGGCGCCACACCCGACGAGGTCGAGGCGCGCCTCGAGAAGGTCGTGCCCGCGCACTACAAGCTCCACGCGCACCACTGGCTGATCCTACACGGCCGCTACGTCTGCGTGGCGCGCAAGCCCAATTGTCCCGCTTGCGTTGTGCGCGATCTCTGTGCCTTCAAGGGCAAGACCACGCTGGAAGCGCCGGCGAGTAAAGCGGCTCGGGCGAAACCGGCGCGCAAGCCCGCCCGAAAGCCGCGCGCTCAGAGCGGCCGCGCGCGGCGAGCGACCAGCCCGGCGTAGCAGTCGGATTGAGGGACGCGGATGAGCTCACGGTCGCGCGCCTCGGCATAGGTGACCCGAAGCTCGTCGCCATCTCGATAGAGAAAGAGATCGAGCACGCAGTCGGCGCTGCGGTATTGCCAGATTACCGCGGGCGGCTCCTCGCGCACGAAATCGGGCTCACCGAGGCGCCGCGCCAAGTCGGCCGCCGGATAGCCGCGAAGCTG
>DATEGF010000272.1:0-6092 GCA_035280245.1 Allostellaceae bacterium | reverse complement strand
AGAGCGCGGGCGTCGCGTCGGTGCCGAGACCCGGCACCTCCGGGATCTCCGGCGCGCCGGACGCATCCTCGCCCATGTAGACCCAGAGGTTCCCCTGCACCTCGCGCGCGGGGTAGCTCTTCACGCGGATCTTCGAGGTGTCGAGCGCCTGCCCCTCGGTGATGGAGGGGATCCCGGTGCAGCGCCCCTCGGGGCTGAAGCGCCAGCCGTGATAGCAGCACTCGATCTCCGCGCCATCGAAGCGGCCGAAATGCAGGGGGATGCCGCGATGGGGGCAGATGTCGCGGAGCGCCCAGACACTGCCGTCGCGCGCGCGGCCGAGGATCAGCGGCTCGCCCAGCAGGGTCTTCGCCCGCATTTGTCCGGGGCGGAGCGCGCTCCCGGGCAACGCGAAATACCAGGCCTCGCGAAGCGGCGCGGCGGCGTCCAAGTCCATGGGTTCCTGAGAGTCTCCCCGCACGGTGCGGGCGGAGCTTACCCTTGCAGTTGCTGCGCGCGAAGGGCGGTGATTGCGCGCGGCGGCGGCGGCCGGTAGGACTCTCGCGGTGCCCAGCATGAGCCCATCCCTCACCCTCCCTCTCCCGCGAGGGGAGAGGGGACGACACTCTCGACTCCCTCTCCCCTTGCGGGAGAGGGTCGGGGTGAGGGGTGTCCCTTGCACGAATCTCTCCAGGAGTCTCTAAGAATGGCCGAAGGCGATGTCCTGATCCGGCGCACTGCCGTCGAGGTGGTGGAGCTCTTGCGCAAGGGCGAGGTGACGCCCTTGGAGCTGATCGACGCGTCGCTCGCGCGCATCCGCGCGGTCGATCCCGCCGTCAACGCGCTCCCGACCATCTGCGTCGAGCACGCGCGCGACCACGCGCGGCGCATGGGCGGGAGCAAGGTGGAGCGTGGCGCGCCCGGCTGGCTCGGCGGCCTGCCGATCGCGATCAAGGATCTTATGAATGTCACCGGCGTGCGCTCGACCTCGGGCTCGCCGATCTTCGCGGATTTCGTGCCGGAGACCTCCGACGTGCAGGTCGAGACCCTGGAGAAGCGCGGCGGCATCGTGGTCGCGCGCTCCAACACCTCGGAGTTCGGCGCCGGCGCCAACACCTTCAACCCGGTCTTCGGCAAGACGCGCAATCCCTGGAACACGGCGCTCACCTGCGGCGGCTCGTCGGGCGGCTCGGCCGTGGCGCTGGCGACCGGCATGGTTTGGCTCGCGAACGGCAGCGATTTAGGCGGCAGCCTGCGCATCCCAGCGAGCTTCTGCTCGGTGGTGGGCATGCGGCCGAGCCCGGGCTGGGTGGCGCAAGGTCCCGCGCACAGCGCCTGGGACACGCTCGGCGTCAGCGGGCCGATGGCGCGCAATGTCGCCGACATCGGGCTGATGCTCGATGCCATGGCGGGCTTCGATCCCCGCGACCCCCTCTCGCGCCCGCCGCCGCGGCGCTCGTTCCTCGAGCGCGTGCGCCGCCCTGGGAAGCCCAAGAAGGTCGGTTACTCGCCCGACCTCGGCTTCCTGCCGGTCGACCCGGAGGTGCAGGGGATCGCCGAGGCGGCGGCGCGCAAATGGTCGGAGCTCGGCGCCACGGTCGAGGCGGCAGCGCCCGACTTCAGCGGTGCGCGCGAGGTCTTCCGCGTGCTCCGCGCGGCGCGTTACGTCACCAACCTCAGTCCGCTCTATGCCGAGCATCGCGCGAAGCTCAAGCCCGACATCGTCGCCAACATCGAGGCGGGGCTCAATCTGACGGCCGACCAGATCGGCCGCGCCAACCGCGAGCGCGAGGCGCTCTATCAGCGCGTGGTCGACTATTTCGCGAGCTACGACCTCCTGCTGACCCCGACCGTGATCGTGCCGCCCTTCGACGTCGATCAGCGCTATGTCGAGTCCGTGGGCGATCATCGCTTCGAGGCCTATTGGGACTGGCTGGGCCTGACCTACGCGGTGACGCTCACGGGCTGCCCCGCGCTCTCGCTCCCGTGCGGGTTCACGGCGAGCGGCTTGCCGGTCGGGCTCCAGATGGTCGGGCGGCCCTATGGCGACGGCGAGCTCCTGGGCTTCGCGGGCATGCTCGAGCAGGCCCTCGGTCTCGCCGGAAAGACCCCGATCGACCCGCAGCCGCCCGCCCGGTGAGCATTCCCTGACCTTCCCGGGTCGTTATTGCTCCTGCGAATAAACCGCACTGCAAACGCGTTATTTACCTTTGAATGCGAAGCTTTTGTTGCGGTGCGCCGCGGCAGTGCTTAAGGTGCGTCGCACAAATCGTGGCGGTCACAAGCCGCGAGCGCGGGAGGCGTTGGGCACATTGGGTTGAGGTGGAGATATGGACGACACGCGTCGCCTGCCGATACCGGACGGCGGGTACCTTCTGGAGGACCTTTCGGTCGGGATGAGCGCGACCTTCGCGCGCACAGTCACCGAGGCCGACATCATCCTGTTCTCCGGCGTCTCCGGCGACGCCAATCCCGTCCACATGAACCAGAAATACGCGGAGAAGACCCGCTTCGGCAGCCGCATCGTGCACGGCATGCTGACCGCGAGCTTCCTCTCGACGGTGATCGGCTCGAAGCTCCCGGGCCCGGGCTCGATCTACCTCAAGCAGAATCTGAATTTCCGCGCGCCCGTCCGCATCGGCGATACGATCGAGGCGCACGTCACCGTCACGGACATCATCCGCGAGAAGGCGCGCGTCGCCCTCAAGACCGTGATCCAGGTCGGTGAGACCGTGGTGATCGACGGCGATGCCTTGGTCCTGGTGCCGCAGCGGATCTGACGCTTCCGACGAGTCGCGCGGACCCCTCACCTTCCCAGCGCTACGCGCTGGGCCCCTTCCTCTCCCGCAAGGGGAGAGGGGAAGGTTCCATCGACTCCCTCTCCCCTTGCGGGGTCGAGCCGCGGAGCGGATCGACGGATGGGGTGAGGGGTTAGGGCCTGCGCTGAATCCCACGACAGTCGTCGCCTTCCGCCGCGGCCCGCGATATCGTGCGGCCCCATGCGCATCTTGCGTCACCCGGCCGTGCTCGAGCCCGCCGACCGCGGCTCGGTGGTGGCGATCGGCAACTTCGACGGCGTCCACAAGGGCCATCAGATCCTGATCGGCCGCACGGCGGAGCTCGCACGCCGGGCCGGCGCCCGGCTCTCGGTGCTGAGCTTCGAGCCGCATCCCTATCACGTGTTCCATCCGGAAGCGCCACCCTTCCGCCTGACGCCCTTCCGCGCCAAGGCGCGCCACCTCGAGGCGCTGGGCGTCGACCTGCTCTTCGTGCTGCCCTTCGACCTCGCGTTCTCGAAGGTCTCGGCCGATGATTTCGTCCGCACGCTGATCGTCGAGAGCCTGCATGCGCGCCACGCCGTGGTCGGCTACGATTTCCACTTCGGCCACCAGCGCGGCGGCACGCCCGAGGTGCTGCGCCAACTCGGCGAGCGCATGGGTTTCGGCGTCACCGTGGTGGCGCCCCTCGAGGCCGCGGGCGGGACGGTCTATTCCTCGACCCGCATCCGACAGCATCTGGCGGCGGGCGAGGCGCGCGAGGCCGCGGCCCTGCTGGGTCGTCCCTTCGAAATCGAGGGCCGGGTCGACATGGGCGACCAGCGCGGCCGCACCATCGGTTTCCCGACCGCGAACATCAGGCTCGGCGACTACCTCCGGCCCGCGGGCGGCGTCTATGCCGTGCGCGTCGAGATCGAGGAGGATGCGCCCGGCCGTTGGCACGACGGTGTCGCGAATCTCGGCACACGACCCACGGTGGGCGGCACCGACCTCCGCCTCGAGACGCACCTCTTCGATTTCGCAGGCGACCTCTACGGCAAGTATCTCCGCGTGGCTTTGATCGAGCACCTCCGTCCCGAGCGGAAATTCTCCGGCCTCGCCGAGCTCAAGGCCCAGATCGCCGCGGACGCCGCGCAAGCGCGAGCGATCCTCGCCGCGGAAAAGCCCGTCGGTTGACGGAAAATCGCGGCCTCCCTATGTTCGGGCCATGGCTCCGCTGACGCGCGCATTCGCCTTGCGAATTATAGGCCCGGCCCTTTCCTGAGGGCCGGGAGAAGCGCACGCCCGATCCGCCCGCCCGCTCGCGGGCGCCCTTCACCTGATCTCTGAAGCCTGACGAGCCATGGCCACCGACTATCGACCGACCGTGTTCCTGCCGCAGACCGGCTTTCCCATGAAGGGCGAGCTGCCGAAGCGCGAGCCGCAGCTGCTGAAACGCTGGCAGGAGATGAAGCTCTACGAGCGCATGCGCGCCTCGGCCAAGGGCCGCGAGAAGTTCATTCTGCACGACGGCCCGCCCTATGCGAACGGCAACCTGCACATCGGCCACGCCCTCAACAAGATCCTGAAGGACGTGGTGAACCGCGTGCAGCACAAGCTCGGAAAGGACGCGGTCTACGTACCGGGCTGGGACTGCCACGGCTTGCCGATCGAATGGAAGATCGAGGAGAAGTACCGCGCCGAGAAGAAGAACAAGGACGACGTGCCGCTCGCGCAGTTCCGCAAGGAGTGCCGAGAGTTCGCGGAGCACTGGATCGACGTGCAGCGCGTGGAGTTCAAGCGCCTCGGGGTCGAAGGCGATTGGGACGATCCCTATCTCACCATGGCGCCCGCCTCCGAAGCGCAGATCGTGCGCGAGATCGGCAAGTTCCTGATGAACGGCGGCCTCTATCACGGCGCCAAGCCCGTGATGTGGTCCGTGGTCGAGCAAACCGCGCTCGCCGACGCCGAGGTCGAGTATCACGACCACACCTCGACGACGGCCTGGGTGCGGTTCCCCGTGACCGCGGCGCCGATGCCTGCGCTCGCTGGCAGCGCGGTCCTGATCTGGACTACCACGCCCTGGACGCTGCCCGGCAACCGCGCCATCGCCTACGGGCCCGAGCTCGATTACGTGCTCCTGCGCGTCACCTCCGCGAACGAGAAGAGCCACGCGCGCATCGGCGAGACGTTGGTTCTCGCCAAGTCCTGCCGCGCGGCCGTCGAGCAGGTCGCGGGCTTCCAGAGCGAGGTCGTGACCGATCTCAAGGCGAGCGACCTCGAAGGCGCCGTCACGCGACATCCGTTGCGGGGTCAGGGCTACGACTTCGATGTGCGGCTCTTTCCGGGCGCCTTCGTCACCGACACCGACGGCACCGGCTTCGTCCACATCGCACCGGGCCACGGCGTCGACGATTTCGAGCTCGGCCAGGCGAACGGGCTCGAGGTACCGCAGACCGTCGCGGGCGACGGCACCTACTATGCGCATGTGCCGCTCTTCGCGGGCGCCGTGGTCTACAAGCCCAACGGCAAGCCGGGCGACGCCAACGAGAAAGTGCTGGCGGCGATCGCCGCCGCCGGCGGCTTGCTTGCGCGCAGCAAGCTCACGCACAGCTATCCGCATTCCTGGCGCTCCAAGGCGCCGCTGATCTTCCGCAACACGCCGCAGTGGTTCATCAGCATGGAGACCAACGGTCTCCGCCAGAAGGCGCTGCAAGCGATCTCGGATACCGAGTGGGTGCCGCCCTCGGGCGAGAACCGCATCCGCTCCATGATCGAGAGCCGGCCCGACTGGTGCATCTCGCGCCAGCGCGCCTGGGGCGTGCCGATCGCGGTCTTCACCGACAAGGCGACAGGCGAGCCGCTCCGCGACCAGGCGGTCATCGACCGGGTCGCCGCCGCTATGGAGCGCGACGGCTCCGACATCTGGTTCACCGCCGACCCCGCGACGTTCCTCGGCAACCGCGATCCCGCGAAGTACGAGAAGGTGACCGACATCGTCGAGGTCTGGTTCGAGTCGGGCTCGACCCACAGCTTTGTGCTGGAGAAGCGCGCGGACTTGAAATGGCCCGCCTCGCTCTACCTCGAGGGCTCGGATCAGCATCGCGGCTGGTTCCATTCCTCGCTCCTGGAGTCCTGCGGCACGCGCGGCCGCGCGCCCTACGACGCCGTGCTCACCCACGGCTTCGTGCTGGACGAGCAGGGCCGCAAGATGTCCAAGAGCCTGGGCAACGAGACCCTGAAGCTGGTGGCCGACCACTATCGCCGGCTGCGCAACACGCTGCGCTATCTTCTGGGCGCGCTCCATGGCTGGAGCGACGCCGAGCTACTGGCGCCGGCAGATATGCCGGAGCTTGA
>DATEGF010000271.1:0-2619 GCA_035280245.1 Allostellaceae bacterium | reverse complement strand
CCTCAGGGCACGCCTCGCGCCGCCGCAGTGCGGAAAATCGTGATTCTTGATCGCTCCCCGACAAGGTGGGCCGTCTTGGCCGCTCCGTCATTGGTCGCGGCCGGGCTGCAGGAGGTTCAAGGGGCCGAAGGGGGAAACTTGCGCGGGGCCGTGGCGGTGCTGGTAGTCTCCTCACCGTCCGGTAACGATGGCCCCGCGTCCTGCCCATAAGCTTGAGCCCCCTGCCCGCGTGCGCCCGGCCCAGGCCCGCGACCTCGACGCGCTGTTCGAGCTCGAGAACCGCGCTTTTGCAACCGACCGGCTGTCGCGCCGCAGCCTGCGGCATTTCATGCGGTCGCCGGCGGCGGCAATGATCGTAGCCGAGGGAGAGGCCGGCCTGCTGGCGGGCGCCGCGATCGTGCTGTTTCGGTCGCGCTCCAAGGTGGCGCGGCTCTATTCGATTGCGGTCGCCCCCCATATGAGCGGGCGCGGGGTCGCGCCGATGCTGCTCGCGGCGGCCGAGACGATCGCGCGCCGACGCGGCTGCCGCACGATCGGGCTCGAAGTGCACGAGCTGAACCATGCCGCCATCGCCCGCTACCGCAAGCAGGGCTACCATGAATTCGGCCGCCACCGGCGCTACTACGATGACGGGGGCGACGCACTGCGGTTTCGGAAGCAGCTCGCAGGCCGGGGCGGGTCATCGAGATGAGATGGGCCGCAAACGATATCCCCAGGCCGCTGACTCCTGTGGGCGAATCGGTTCTCATAGGGGCGAGCGATTCGGGAAGCGTGGCCCCCGCCCTCGTTTCGAGCTATCACTTGCGTTCCACAGGGGCACTGGGTATTGCCTGCGGCCGCGATGGGCGGCTTGTCTTCGTACAGAATTCGGCGACCATCATAGACGATCATGGATTGGCGGCAGCCTGACACTGGCGCGGTTTTCATCACCGCGTTTGCGCGCGTGACCCGTTCGGGCCGCGCGCGTCCGGGCACAGCTTTCGTCATCCGGAAAGGCTCGACATGACCGGCTGGGTCATTCTGGTCGACCAGCCCAAGGACCTTCCCAACGCCGAGACCCCGCACAAGGTCATCACGACGAGCGAATATCTCGCCCGTCCGCGCCTGTTCGACATGGGGCGGCCCAAGATCGTCAATCTGGCGCGCTCCTATGCCTACCAGTCGAAGGGCTATTACGCGTCGCTCCTGGCCGAAGCGCGCGGCCACCGGGTCGTGCCCAACGTCGAGACCATGCTGGAGCTGCGCGAGGCCAAGCTCTACGAACACGCGCTGCCGGAGCTCGAGGACGAGCTCAACCGCTGCGCCCGCCGGGCCGACCTGCAGCCCGAAGGCGAGCTGAAGCTCCTGGTCTGCTTCGGGATCGCCGGCGACCTGCGCTTCGAATCTTTCGGCCGGCTGCTGTTCGACTGGTTCCGCTGCCCCGCGCTCGAAGTGATTGCCGAGCCCGGCGCTTGGCTGTCGATCGAGCGCATCCGGCCGCGCAACATCAACCGGCTGGCGAACGGCGAGGGCGATTTCTTCCGCGAGGCGCTGCATCAGCACACCAAGCGCGAGTGGCGCGATCCCAAGGCCCGCACCGTCGCCAAATACGATCTGGCGGTGCTCTACGATCCCAACGAGAAAATGCCGCCGTCCTCGCCGTCCTCGATCAAGTATTTTGTGCGGATCGCGGAGCGGATGTCGGTCGACATCGAGCCGATCACCCGCCGCCAGCTCGCCGAACTCGCCGAATACGACGGGCTGTTCATCCGCGAGACCACCTCGATCGACAACCACACCTATCGCTTTGCGCGCCGCGCCTGGCAGGAGGGCATGCCGGTCATCGACGATCCGATCTCGATGATCCGCTGCACCAACAAGGTGTTCCTGATGGAACTGCTCGGCTCCAACCAGGTGCCGACGCCGCCGACCGTAATGCTCCAGGACGGCGGCGATCTCAGCAAGGCAATGGACGAGCTCGGGCTGCCGCTGGTGGTCAAGATTCCCGACGGGTCGTTCTCGCGCGGCGTGCACAAGGTCAACACGCCGGAGGAGTTCCGGCGGATCGCCGACGAACTGTTCGAGGAGACCGATCTGGTGCTGGCGCAGAAGTTCCTGCCGACCGAGTTCGACTGGCGCGTCGGGGTGCTCGCGGGCGAGCCGCTGTTCGTCTGCCAGTACCGGATGGCGCGCGGCCACTGGCAGGTGGTGAAGTACCGGCCGGACGGCTCCTCGCACGAGGGCGGCTTCCGCGCCTTCGAGGTCGACCAGGCGCCGCGCGAGATCATCGACATCGCGGTGCGCGCCGCGCGGCCGATCGGCGAGGGCTTCTACGGGGTCGACCTCAAGCAGACCGACCGCGGCATCGTGGTGATGGAGGTCAACGACAACCCCAATCTCGAACACGGCATCGAGGACCAGATCGGCAAGGACGAGATCTGGATGCGGCTGCTGCGGTGGTTCATCGACCGGTTTGAGCAGTAGGAAGCTGATTCCGTGGATTCTGTAGGGTGGGCAAAGGCGCGGGCCACGAGCGCATGCCTCTCCAATCGCACAGCGCAGCGCCGTGCCCACCAATGCAGGACGAACAGACCGCGGTGGGCACGGTGCTGCGCCGTCCGCGCTGCGAGCCTGCGCGCG
>DATEGF010000270.1:0-3846 GCA_035280245.1 Allostellaceae bacterium | reverse complement strand
CGCTTGTCGATTCGCTGGAGTACGCGATCCTCGCCTGAGAGAAGGGAGGTCGCGCGCCAGGAGATTCCGCCGGAGCTGCGGCGAGACGTTCGCCTCCTCGGCGAGGTGCTGGGCCGGGTCATCGCCGATTACGGCGGCCCGAGCCTGCTCCGAGACGTCGAGAAGCTGCGAGGTCTGGCCATTCGCGCGCGAGACGACGATCGCTTCGAGCGCCAGGCCGCCCGCCTCGTGGGATCGTGGCCGCTCGAGCGCGCGGAGCTCGTCGCTCGCGCTTTCACGTGCTACTTCCACCTGGCCAACCTCGCCGAGGAGCATCACCGCGCGCGCGTGATCCGTGAGCGCGATCGCCGGCCGGAGCCGCTGCCCGAATCGATCGCGTCAGCGGTCAATGAGCTTCGACCGAAGCTCGGCCGCAAGCGATTCGATGCGCTGATCGCGAACCTAGAGATCCACCCGGTGTTCACCGCCCATCCGACCGAGGCACGCCGTCGAGCGATCGTGACCGCGATCCGCCGTGTCGGTGAGCAGCTCGAGCGCCTCGATGACCCGCTCATCGGGGAACGCGAAAACGACGAGGTCCTGCGCCGGCTGGCTGAGGAGATGGAGGGGCTGTGGCGGACCGCGCAGGTCCGCTCGGCGCACGTGACCCCCCTCGACGAGGTCCGGACGTTCATGAACATCTTCGACGAATCGCTGTTCCGCATGGCTCCCGAGGTGTTGCGCTCGATGGACACAGCGATGGGAACGCCCGCTCCGGCCTTCTTGAGGTTCGGAAGCTGGATCGGTGGCGACCGCGATGGCAACCCATCCGTCACGGCCGATGTTACGGCCGAGACGATGGCGATCCAGTCGGAGCACGTCCTGCTCGGGCTCGAGGCGGTAGCCACCCGGATCGGGCGGGCCCTCACGCTTGATGCCGTGACGACGCCGGCGTCTCGATCGGTGCTGCGCAGGATCGGCGCTTCGGCCCGCGAGCCGCATCGCGAATTCCTCCTCGAGGTTGCGCGCCGGATTCGTGCCACGCGGCTGGGCGAGACCGGCGCATACGAGGTGGTTGACGACCTGCTCGACGATCTCCGAACGCTTCAGCGCTCGCTTGCCATCGCCGGCGCGAAACGCCTCGCCTCGGGTGAGCTGCAGCACCTCATCTGGCAGGCCGAAACGTTTGGCTTCCATCTCGCGGATCTCGAGATCCGGCAGCACAGCAAGGTGCACGCGCAAGCTCTGGCCGAGATCCGCTCGGGCGGCGAAATGTCCGAGGTGACCCGATCTGCTCTCGACACCCTCGCGGCAGTCCGGTCCGTTCAGGAGCGCGTCGGCATCGCCGCTTGCCGGCGGTACATCGTCAGCTTCACCCGCAGCGCCGCCGACGTGGCCGCGGTCTATGAGCTGGCGGATTCGCTGGGGGCGCGCAAGCCACTCATCGAGGTGATCCCCCTGTTCGAAACCCTGGAAGACCTCGCGTGCGCCACGCGGGTGCTGGACGAGATGCTGGAGCTGCCGCCCGTCCAGCAACGAATCAAGTCCAGCGGTCGCCGCCTCGAGGTGATGCTCGGGTATTCGGATTCGGCAAAGGAAGCCGGCCCGCTGTCGGCAACGCTCGCGCTGCACGACGCGCAGGCGGCCCTGACCGCTTGGGCGAAGAAAAACAAGCTGCGACTCACGTTGTTTCACGGCCGCGGCGGCGCGCTCGGCCGGGGCGGCGGTCCGGCCAACCGGGCGGTACGCGCGCAGGCCCCGGGCTCGGTGGCCGGCCATTTCAAGGTGACAGAGCAGGGCGAGGTGATCTTCGCGCGTTACGGAAATCGGGCAATCGCGCGCCGGCACGTCGAGCAGGTCACCTCCGCCGTGCTCGAGGCATCGGTGCCGAAGTCGGCCAGCAGCGACCCGGCCCGCGGATTCCGGGAACTGGCGGCGATGATCGACCATCCGTCGCGCGACGCTTACCGGAGACTGGTCGAAGCTCCGGGCTTCGAGACGTGGTTCCTCCAGGTCAGCCCCATCGAGGAGCTCGGCAGGCTGCGCATCGCCTCGCGTCCGGCTCGGCGGGCCGCCGGTCAGCGCCTGCAAGACCTCCGCGCGATTCCCTGGGTCTTCGCATGGTCACAGATGCGGCTGAACCTCGCGGGTTGGTACGGAATGGGCAGCGGCCTGGCGGCCGCGCCGCTGTCCGAGTTGCGACGCGCTTACGCGGAATGGCCGCTGTTCAACGTGATGCTCGACAACGCCGAGATGAGCCTTGCCAAGACGGACCGACGGATCGCTGAGCGTTATCTGGCTCTTGGCGACCGAACTGACCTCGCTGAGATCGTGCTCGCCGAGTACGAGCTCACCAAGGATCGGGTTCTCGCGGTCACCGGCCACCGCCGCCTGCTCGAGGACCGGCGGGTCCTGTCATGGGCGATCGAGCTGCGCAACCCGTACGTCGACGCGCTGTCGCACCTGCAGCTGCGAGCCCTGCGAGCGATGAGGGATCGGAAGACGTCGCGTGCCGACCGGATCCGAGCTGAACGGGTCTTTCAGCTCACCGTCAACGGCGTTGCGGCCGGGCTTCAGAACACCGGCTAAGCGATGGCGGTACGAGCGCTCGACGTGTCGGCGGCTGGTGCGCCTAGGGCAGAGAGAGCGAGCCTGAGCTGACGGTTCGCGGCGGACAGGTCACCGCGCCGCTCGAGGATCTCGGCGTAAGCGGCCCGGTAGCGGGCCACGCGCTCGCGGCCGCGGGCGGCGCCCTCGTCCAGTGCCGCGGCAAACTCGAGGTCCACGGTGCGGTGGTCGCCACGGGCCAGCGCCACCTGGGCAAGCCAGTAGTGGGCCTCCGTGACTGCGCTCCCTTCGCCGAGGCGCACCGCCAGCTCCATGGCCTCGTTTGCGTAACGCCGGGCGCCATCAATGTCGCGCCTGGCCAGCGCGATCTCCGACATGCTGAGGATGACATTGGCCTTGCCAGTCTCGACATTGAGGTCCTCGAAGAGCTTGAGCGCCCTCTCAACGTGGGTCAGCGCACCTCCCGCGTCGCCGGCGTGCAGCAGAAGGACGCCGAGATTGTTTTCCGAGCGAGCCAGGGAAAGTTGGTCATTCAGCGTTTCGTGGATGGCCAGCGCCCTCCGCGAGTACCGACCCGCCTGCTCGAACTTGCCGAGCTCCTCGTGCGCGAGGCTCAGCCCGCTGTACATCAACGAAAGCCGGTGCAGATCCTGCACCACGTCGGCCGCCTCGATCGCCTGCTCGTAACACCGGATGGCGGCCGGCCACTCGCGGTTCACGATGTGCGTGTGCCCCAGCACACCAAGCAGTCTTGCCTCCGTGGCGCGAGGCACGGGCTTGAGCGAGCGCACGGTGTCGAGCGCGCCTCTGGCGATCGCCTGCGCGCTGATGTCTTCCATCAGGTAAGCCCCCGACGCCTCGTTGCCCAGACATTCGGCGACCATCTCGAGGTCACCCACACGCTCGAAGTAGCTACGGGCTTCGACGGCCAGACGCCTGCCCACCACGGGCTGCGCCAGCCGCAAATGGGCCATCGAGACCAGGAGCTTGAGTCGGGCCTCGGTCTCAGGCTCGGGATGGCGATTCAGCGCGGCCGTGCCCGCTGCGACCGCACCGGCATTGTGGCCGCTGACCAGTAGCCTTTCCACCTCGGCGATGCGGACCGCGTTGTGACTCTCCGAGACGCCTTCGAGGAAGAACTCCAGCGGCCGGCCGGTTCGTTCGGCGATCAGCTCGAGCGTCTCCCGCGACGGTTTGGCCTTGCCGGTTTCGATGAAGTAGATGGCGGTGCGGCTGATGTCACCTCGGGCGACATCGCCAAGGCTCAAGCCCGCCTCGCGGCGGGCTTGCTTAACAGAA
>DATEGF010000269.1:0-3864 GCA_035280245.1 Allostellaceae bacterium | reverse complement strand
CGCTTGTCGATTCGCTGGAGTACGCGATCCTCGCCTGAGAGAAGGGAGGTCGCGCGCCAGGAGATTCCGCCGGAGCTGCGGCGAGACGTTCGCCTCCTCGGCGAGGTGCTGGGCCGGGTCATCGCCGATTACGGCGGCCCGGGCCTGCTCCGAGACGTCGAGAAGCTGCGAGGACTGGCCATTCGCGCGCGAGACGACGATCGCTTAGAGCGCCAGGCCGCCAACCTCGTGGAATCGTGGCCGCTCGAGCGCGCCGAGCTCGTAGCGCGCGCTTTCACGTGCTACTTCCACCTGGCCAACCTCGCCGAAGAGCATCACCGCGCGCGCGTGATCCGGGACCGCGACCGAGGACCGGAGCCGCTGCCCGAATCGATCGCGTCAGCGGTCAAAGAGCTTCGCCCCAAGCTCGGCCACAAGCGGTTCACGCAGCTGATCGGCGATCTCGAGGTCCATCCCGTGTTCACCGCCCATCCGACCGAGGCGCGCCGCCGAGCGATCGTGACCGCGATCCGACGCGTCGGTGAGCAGCTCGAGCGCCTCGATGACCCCCGCATCGGGGAACGCGAGAACGACGAGGTCCTGCGCCGGCTGGCTGAAGAGATGGAGGGGCTGTGGCGGACCGCGCAGGTCCGCTCGGCGCACGTGACCCCCCTCGACGAGGTCCGGACGTTCATGAACATCTTCGATGAATCGCTGTTCCGCATCGCTCCCGAGCTGTTGCGCTCGATGGACACAGCGCTTGGAACGCCCGCCCCGGCTTTCTTGCGGTTCGGAAGCTGGATCGGTGGCGACCGCGACGGCAACCCATCCGTCACGGCCGAGGTTACCGCCGAGACGATGGCGATCCAGTCGGAGCATGTCCTGCTCGGGCTCGAGGCGGTGGCCACCCGGATCGGGCGGGCCCTCACGCTTGATGCCGTCACGACGCCGGCGTCACGATCGGTGCTGCGCGCGGTCGGCTCTTCGGCCCGCGAGCCGCATCGCGAATTCCTGCTCGAGGTTGCGCGCCGGATTCGTGCCACGCGGCTGGGCGAGACCGGCGCGTACGAGATGGTAGACGACCTGCTCGACGATCTGCGAACGCTTCAGCACTCGCTTGCCATCGCCGGCGCAAAACGGCTCGCCTCGGGTGAACTTCGGCACCTGATCTGGCAAGCCGAGACGTTTGGCTTCCATCTCGCGGAGCTCGAGATCCGGCAGCACAGCAAGGTGCACGAGCAAGCTCTCGCTGAGATCCGCTCGGGCGGCGACATGTCCGACGTGACCCGATCTACTCTCGACACCCTCGCGGCAGTCCGGTCTGTGCAGGAGCGCGTCGGCATCGCCGGTTGCCGGCGGTACATCGTCAGCTTCACCCGCAGTGCCGCCGACGTTGCCGCGGTTTATGAGCTGGCGGATTCACTCGGGGCGCGCAAGCCACTGATCGACGTGATCCCGCTGTTCGAAACCCTGGAAGACCTCGCGTGCGCCACGCGCGTGCTGGACGAGATGCTGGAGCTGCCTCCCGTCCAGCAACGAATCAAGTCCAGCGGTCGCCGTCTCGAGGTGATGCTCGGGTATTCGGATTCGGCGAAGGAAGCCGGCCCGCTGTCGGCGACGCTCGCGCTGCACGACGCCCAGGCGGCGCTGACCGCTTGGGCGAAGAAGAACAAGCTGCGACTCACGTTGTTTCACGGCCGCGGCGGCGCGCTCGGCCGGGGCGGCGGTCCGGCCAACCGGGCGGTGCGCGCGCAGTCCCCGGGCTCAGTGGCCGGTCATTTCAAGGTGACAGAGCAGGGTGAGGTGATCTTCGCGCGTTACGGGAATCGGGCGATCGCGCGCCGGCACATCGAGCAGGTCACCTCAGCCGTGCTCGAGGCATCGGTGCCGAAGTCGGCCCGCAGCGACCCGGCCCGCGGATTCCGGGAACTCGCGGCCATGATCGACCGTCCGTCGCGCGATGCTTACCGGAGACTGGTCGATGCTCCGGGCTTCGAGACATGGTTCCTCCAGGTCAGCCCGATCGAGGAGCTCAGCAGGCTGCGCATCGCGTCACGTCCCGCCAGGCGCGCGGCGGGCCACAGGCTCGAAGACCTCCGGGCGATTCCGTGGGTCTTCGCGTGGTCACAGATGCGGCTGAACCTCGCGGGTTGGTACGGAATGGGCAGCGGCCTAGCGGCTGCGCCGCTGTCCGAGTTGCGACGCGCCTACGTGGAATGGCCGCTGTTCAACGTGATGCTCGACAACGCCGAGATGAGCCTTGCCAAGACGGACCGCCGGATCGCTGAGCGCTATCTGGCCCTTGGCGACCGAACTGACCTCGCTGAGATCGTGCTCGCCGAATACGAGCTCACCAAGGACCGGGTGCTCGCGGTCACCGGCCACCGCCGCCTGCTCGAGGACCGGCGGGTGCTGTCATGGGCGATCGAGCTGCGCAACCCGTACGTCGACGCGCTGTCGCACCTGCAGCTGCGAGCCCTGCGAGCGATGAGGGATAGAAAGACGTCGCGTGGCGACCGGGTCCGAGCTGAACGGGTCTTTCAGCTCACCGTCAACGGGGTTGCGGCCGGGCTTCAGAACACCGGCTAGGCGGGCTGGGCGGGCTAAGCGATGGCAGTGCGAGCGCTCAATGTGTCGGCGGCCGGTGCGCCGAGGGCAGAGAGAGCGAGCTTGAGCTGACGGTTCGCGGCGGACAGGTCACCGCGCCGCTCGAGGATTTCGGCGTAAGCGGCCCGGTAGCGGGCAACGCGCTCGCGGCCGCGGGCGGCGCCCTCGTCCAGTGCCGCGGCAAACTCTAGGTCCACCGTGCGGTTGTCGCCACGGGCCAGCGCCACCTGGGCAAGCCAGTAGTGGGCCTCCGTGACTGCGCTCCCTTCGCCGAGGCGCACCGCCAGCTCCATGGCCTCATTTGCGTATCGCCGGGCGCCATCAATGTCGCGCCGGGCCAGCGCGATCTCCGACATGCTCAGGATGACGTTGGCCTTGCCAGTCTCGACATTGAGGTCCTCGAAGAGCTTGAGTGCCCTCTCGACGTGGGTCAGCGCACCACCGGCGTCGCCCGCGTGCAGCAGAAGGACGCCGAGATTGTTTTCCGAGCGAGCCAGTGAAAGTTGGTCATTCAGCGTTTCGTGGATGGCCAGCGCCCTCCGCGAGTACCGACCCGCCTGCTCGAACTTGCCGAGCTCCTCGTGCGCGAGGCTCAGCCCGCTGTACATCAACGAAAGGCGGTGCAGGTCCTGCACCACGTCGGCCGCCTCGATCGCCTGCTCGTAGCACCGGATGGCGGCGGGCCACTCGCGGTTCACGATGTGCGTGTGCCCAAGCACAGCAAGCAGTCTTGCCTCTGTGGCGCGAGGCACGGGCGTGAGTGATCGCACCGTGTCGAGCGCGCCTTTGGCGATCGCCTGCGCGCTGGTGTCTTCCATCAGGTAAGCCCCCGAAGCCTCGTTGCCCAGGCATTCGGCGACCATCTCAAGGTCACCCACCCGCTCGAAGTAGGCGCGGGCTTCGACGGCCAGACGCCTGCCCACCACGGGCTGCGCCAGCCGCAGGTGGGCCATCGAGACCAGGAGCTTGAGTCGAGCCTCGGTCTCAGGCTCGGGATGGCGATCCAGCGCGGCCGTGCCCGCTGCGACCGCACCGGCATTGTGGCCACTGACCAGGAGCCTTTCCACCTCTGCAATGCGGACTGCGTTGTGACTCTCCGAGACGCCTTCGAGGAAGAACTCCATCGGCCGGCCGGTGCGTTCGGCGATCAGCTCGAGCGTCTCCCGCGACGGTTTGGCCTTGCCGGTTTCGATGAAGTAGATGGCGGTGCGGCTGATGTCACCTCGGGCGACATCGCCAAGGCTCAAGCCCGCCTCGCGGCGGGCTTGCTTAACAGAA
>DATEGF010000268.1:0-7244 GCA_035280245.1 Allostellaceae bacterium | reverse complement strand
CGTCCTCGATGCCGGCGGATAGCCGCAACAGGTCGGGCGGAGCAGGGGAGCCGGCGCCCTCGACCGAAGCACGGTGCTCGACCAGGCTCTCGACGCCGCCGAGCGAAGTCGCGCGCTTCCAGATCTTGACCCGCGCCGCTGTCGAGATCGCGGCCTCCTCGCCGCGCTTGACGCGAATGCTCAGCATGCCGCCGAACCCGCCCCTCATCTGCTTCGCCGCGATCGCGTGGCCCGGATGGGTTGCGAGGCCCGGATAGAGCACCGCGGCGACCCGGGGATCCCGGGCGAAATGCTCGGCGATCGCCTGGGCATTCCGGCAGGCGCGCTCCACGCGGAGCGGCAGCGTGCGCATGCCGCGCAGTAGGAGCCACGCCTCAACCGGCCCTAGCAGTGCGCCGTTGGAGGTGCGGACCGAGACGAGGCGCGTCCAGAACTCGTCCGCCGCCGCCGTCACCAGCGCGCCCGCGAGCACGTCGGTGTGGCCGTTCAGGTATTTCGTCGCGGAGTGCATGACGACGTCGCAGCCGAGCTTGATCGGGTTGGTGAGCAGCGCCGCCGCGACGGTGCTGTCGATCGCGACGCGGGCGCCAGCCTTGTGGCCGAGCTCGGCCGCCGCGGCGATATCGGTCACCACCCAAGTCGGATTGGCAGGGCTCTCGAGCCAGAGCAGCTTGGTCTTGCCGGGCCTGAGCGCGCCCTTGATCGCACCGAGGTCGCCGGCATCCACCAGCTCCACCTTGAGGCCCCATTCGGTGGCGAAGCCCATCAGCCAATGGCGCAGGCCCCAATACATGACCTTAGGCGCCACCACGTGATCGCCCGGCCGCAGAGCGAGAAACACCGCGGTCGCCGCCGCCATGCCCGAGGAGAACAGCATCGCCGCCGCGCCGCCCTCGAGATGGCTCAGCAATCGCTCGGGCACCTCGTGGGTCGGGTTGTGCGGCCGGCCGTAGCTGCGACCCGACCGGTACTGGTTGTCGGGATCGCGGATGTAGGTGCTGGTGAGATAGATCGGCGGGATAACCGATTTGGTCGCATCGTCCTCCCAGCCCAGGGCGTGAGCGGCCGACGTCGCGGGATGCCAGCGTTTCTCGGACTCGGCCATGTCAGAAGCTCCGCTTTACGGATCGCGATAAACCAGCACTAGCAGAGCGCCCGGCCCCTTGGGAACCGGTCCGAGCGGTTGACCGGTATGCGTGGCCTGGGCAGGCTGCGGCCATGCCGGGACAGCCGCGCCTCTTCGGCAGCGAGATCTACCGCCGCTCCAGCTATGGCGGCCGGCACCCATTGGCGATTCCGCGGGTATCGCTGATGCTCGACCTCGTTCGCGCGCTCGGCTGGGCCCCGGATGGCGTCTACATCGAGGCGACGAAGGCGACGCCGGAGGAGCTCGCGCGTTTCCACGACCTCGCCTATATAGCCGCGGTCCAGCGCGCCGAGTTAGACCGGCGTATCGATCCCGAGGCGAGCGAGCGTTACCACATCGGCCGCAACGGCAACCCGGTTTTCCCCGAAGTGTTTTCCAGACCGGCCACCGCTTGCGGCGCGACCCTCGCCGCCGTGGAGCTGCTGCTCCGCGGGGATGATGCGCCGGCGATCATCCACAGTCCCGCCGGCGGGACGCATCACGGCCGGCGCGATCGCGCCGCGGGGTTCTGCTACTTCAACGATGTCGTGCTGGGCATCCTGCGGCTGCTGGATCGCGGCGTGGCGCGGGTGCTCTATGTCGACCTCGACGCGCATCACGGTGACGGCGTCGAGGATGCGTTCCGCGATGACCCCCGCGTGCTCACGATCTCGGTCCACGAGCGGGACCGCTGGCCGCACTCGGGCGGGATCGCGGACCAGGGGCCGAGCTGGCGCAATCTGCCGGTTCCCGCGGGCTTCAACGACAGCGAGCTCGATTTCCTCCTCGACAAGGCTGTGCTGCCACTGGGTGAGCGTTTCGCGCCGGAGGTTGTGGTGATCCAATCCGGCGCCGACGCGCTCGCCGATGATCCCATGACCAAGCTCGCGCTCTCCAACGGCTCGCTTCGGCGCGCGGTCGACCGCGTGCGCCGCCTCGCGCCGCGTGCCCTCGTGCTCGGTGGTGGTGGCTACAATCCTTGGGCGGTCGCCCGGTGTTGGACTGGAGTTTGGGGGACGGTCGCTGGGGTCGAGATCCCGGATCGGCTCCCGGCGCCGGCGGAGCAGCTCCTCCGCGCGGTGGAATGGCGCCACAGCTTGGCACGCGATCCCCCGGAGCGCTGGTTCACGACACTCGCCGATCCGCCTCACGAGGGGCCGGTTCGGCAGGAGATCGTCGCGGTTGCGATGGCCGCCCTCGGCACGGTACAAGCGCCCGTCCTGGTTCCGGTCTTGGGGCATCGGCAAGCATGACGGCACGGGTTCGAGGCATCGCACTCTCGCGACGCGCACTGGTGATCGGCGCGGCTTTCCTGGCATTCACAGGAGCAGCGCACGCTGAGCTCGCGACATTCACCAAGTCGAAGCTGGTGATTGCGACCTCGAAGGGGCAGTTCCCGTTCGATATCGAGCTTGCGCTCACGCGGCAGCAGATGGAGCAGGGCCTCATGTTTCGCCGGTCGCTGGCCGCCGACGCCGGCATGCTCTTCGACTACGGCGATCCTCAGTCGATCGCCATGTGGATGAAGAACACCTTCATCCCGCTCGATATGATCTTCGTCGCCAAGGACGGCAAAGTGGTGGATCTGCACGAGCGCGCGATCCCGATGTCCCTCGACACCATTGAATCGAGGGTGCCGGCGAAGGCGGTGATCGAGGTGAACGCTGGTACCATCGGTCGCCTCGGCATCCAGATCGGCGACGTCGTCCACTACAGCTCGTTCGGGAACGCCCCGAACTAGAGACCGCTACCCGAGGATTCTCCGGATTGAGCAGGCCGGCGGCCTCGGACTTCGTGGCCTCGGTGACGCGGAAGGAAATCACGGGCGGGGTCCGGCTCCTCTACTGAGCCCGAGCGCGGGTTGCTTGCGAAAAACCCGGCGAAACGCTATGAACGCACGCCTTTTCTGACAGGGTTTCGGGGCGTAGCTCAGCCTGGTAGAGCGCCAGCTTTGGGAGCTGGATGCCGGAGGTTCGAATCCTCTCGCCCCGACCACGGAGCGAGGCGGTCGCAAGGGAGTCTCGATGGCGCGCGTTCGCATTTACCAGCCGGCCAAGACGGCGATGCAGTCGGGCATCGCCAAGACCAAGGCCTGGGTGCTCGAGTACGAGCCCGCGACGCCGCGCGAGCCCGATCCCCTCATGGGCTGGGCGAGCGCCGGCGACACCCTCAACGAGGTGCGGCTCAGCTTCGAGACGCTCGAGGCCGCGGTCGCCTTCGCGAAGAAGCGCGGCCTCGACTATTCCGTGATCGCGTCCAACCCGCGCACGATCCTGCCCAAGAGCTACGCCGACAATTTCAGATACGATCGCCCGACCTGACGGCGGCGGTGCGTGGTGCGACTCGCCGGCCCCGTCCTGGCCGGCATTCGCCGTCGTTGGTAATCTATCGCGCCAGAAATACCGGAGCGCCCTTAGCTCAGATGGATAGAGCAGCCGCCTTCTAAGCGGCAGGTCGTGGGTTCGAATCCCGCAGGGCGCGCCAACGCAAACCTGAGGTGTCGCAATAGCGATGGGTACTTCACCAAAACCCAAACTCCGCGTCCACGCGTTCGCCATCTCCATCGACGGCTACGGCGCGGGTCTTGACCAAAGTCTCGAGAATCCACTTGGCGTCGGCGGCATGGCGCTGCACGAGTGGGCATTCGCGACCCGGACGTTCCGCCAGATGTTCGGGCAAGAGGGCGGCACGACCGGAATCGACGATGGCTTCGCCGCGCGCGGATTTCAGGACATCGGCGCCTGGATCCTCGGCCGCAACATGTTCGGTCCGATCCGGGGGCCCTGGCCCGACGAGAGCTGGCGGGGTTGGTGGGGCGACAATCCGCCCTACCACGTGCCCGTCTTCGTCCTCACGCACCATCCTCGCGCGTCGATCGTCATGGCGGGCGGCACCGTCTTCCATTTCGTGACCGATGGCATTCGCGTGGCACTCGATCGGGCGGCGGAGGCCGCCGGGAGTAAGGACATTCGCCTCGGCGGTGGTGTCGCGACGATCCGCCAATATCTCGGCGCGGGCTTGATCGACGAGATGCAGCTCGCGATCGCGCCGGTGCTGCTGGGGTCGGGCGAGCACCTCTTTGCCGGCCTCGACATGAAGCGCCTCGGCTACGCGACCGCCGAGCACGTTGCCGGCGAGAACGCAACGCACGTGGTCCTCACGAGAAGGCAGCGCTGAACCCTTGGTGATGCGGAGCGAGGCGGGTTACTGCGCCCGCAGGATCGGCTGCGGTGATCTCAGCGCAATGGCGGGAGGGATGGGGCGAGGCGCCACGGCCGCTGTCGCATCGTCCGCGCTCGTGGATATCGCGGAGACGGCGCTCGCGGTTTGCGCTACCGTGGACGTGCCATCGATCAGGGGCTGGATCTCCGGCGCGAGGCTCTTGAGGAGCTGGGCCGCGAGCGCGCTGGTGAAGTGATAGTTGGTGGCGTCGGCCCCGGGCACGAAGGCGGTGATGGTGCCGTAGAAGCGGTCGCCGATGAAGAAGGCGAATGTGGCCGTGCGGTCGACCACGCGGGAGTCGATGAGCTTCCCGGCGGCGGCGAAAGTGTCGTAGCGGTTGTCGCCGGTGCCGGTCTTGCCCCCGACCGCGAGCACGCTGCCATCCGGCCCATGGAACGCGCCCTTGGCGCGCGTACCCGTGCCTTGGCTCACGACGCCCATGAGCGCGCGCCGCAGCGTCGCCGCCACTTCCGGCGCCAGCACGCGCTTCGGCGCCTCTGGCTTCAGCGCCATATCGGTCTCGAACGGCGTGTCCGTGGCGAAATGCACGCGCTCGAGATCGACGGTCGGAAGCTCCACGCCGTCGTTGAGGATGATCCCCATCAGATGCGCGAGCGCGTCGGGCCGGTCGCCGGAGCTGCCGATCGCGCTTGCGAGCGACGGCACCAAGTGGCCGAAGGGATAGCCCTGGCGCCGCCAGTCCCCGAGGATCCCGTTGAAGGCGTCCTCTTCCTGCAGCATGCGGATGCGCGCGTCCTGCGCGTGCTCATTGTGGGTCTTGAAGAGCCAGGTGTAGACCTCCTGGCGCTCAGCCGCGCTGGCGCCCAGGACGTCCGCGAGTGGTGCCTTTGGGTGCGTCTGTAGATAAGCGACCAGCCAGAGCTCGAGCGGATGCACGCCCGCGAGATAACCGCGGTCCGCGAGCGAGTAGCGATCGACCGCGGCGCCGGCATAAAGGCTTTCCACCGCGGCGTCATCGAGGGACGCCTTCGGCAAACGGCGCGCCAGAAACTCCTGCAGCTCTGCGGCCGTGGCCTCCGGCCGGACCGAGCGGAACAGGACCGCGAGCTTGCGCGGTGTCGGGCTCGAGCGGCTCGCGAGCAGCGCGAGCGCGTCGTCGGGCGCGCGATCGCGGTAGTCCTCATAGAAGCGGCCGAGATAGACGCGGCCCTCCTGATCGGCGAAGCGCCGGAGATAGGACTCGCGGAGCGCCACCTGGCTGTTCTCCCACTGCGGCTCCGCCGAGCCACCGCCGTGGACCGCCGCATAATAGTGCACGATGTCGCGCATGATGCGCACGAAGGCAAGGTTGACCGAGTGCTCAAAGGCCTCGAACACCGTCGGGACCTCGTGATCCTCCGACTTCTCGAAGTTGTGGAAGACTTCCTGGCCGCCGCCGGTGAAAAATGTCTCCGAGGGGTCGCCGGAGTACCGGCGCCGCATCGCAGCGTCGAGCAGGGCCTGCAGACCGCGGTCCGAGCTCCCCGCGAGGAAGCTGATCGCCCAGCGCGAGAGCGGGTCCTGCGCCTTGGCATAGGCCGCCGAGAGCTCCGCCTCCGTCGCGCGCCCGTAGCGGCCGTGCAGCTCGGTCATGATGTCGAGATAGGTCGTGACCGTGCGCAGCTTGGCGGTCGAGCCCAGGATCAGCTTGGCACCCGAGTTGATATCGAACGGCTGGTCGAGACTGTCGGCGTGGACGCGGAGAAGGTTGCGATCCCTACCGCGCTCGTAGAGCACGACGCTGTAGGTGACCTTGCCGAGGTCCTCGCTGGCGCTCAGGAGCTTGTCGCCGACAAGACCGAGCGCCTTTGCGTGACCGATGTCGCCGATGTTCGTGAGCACGTCGGTGACGCGTTCCTGCGTCGGCGTGTCCAATGTAGTCTCCGCCGTCAGGTCGAGCCGGTCGAGACTGTAGAGGCTCGGCGCGCCCAGTGCGGTGAGAAGCCGCACACGGATCGCGCCGGTCGCTTTGCGCCCCACGTACGACACCGGCGGCGGGGCAGGGGGCTCGGCGCTGAAACGCAGTTGCGCCTGCATTGCCGCATCCTGCAACGCGCTATCAACGACACCCGCGCTCGCGAGCAGCGGAAGGTACTGGTTCGCGAGCGCGTCGAGCGCGCGATGGTCGGTGCCGAGGTAATAGGAGGGCCGCCGCTCGGCCAGCAGTAGGCTCAGCACCTGCTTATAGACCTCCGCCTTGCGCGCAAGCTCGACCGGCGTCCTCGCGGGCGCGGTCAGGATGTGGTTGGCATTGGCGAAGTCGGTGCCATACCAGGCCTTGAGGCCCTCGCCGACGCCGGTCACCTCGCCGAAGCCGGTGCGCGAGCTCAGCGGCGTCGAATCCAGATAGGTCGTGAGGATGCGGCGACGCGCGTCCATGGTATCGGGACCGCCGGCGTAGGCGCGTGCGCTCGCGGTCAGCATCTGGCGCAGCTTCTCGCTCATCTTGTCGGTGCGCCCGCCGGCCGAGTGCCGGAATTTTTCGATCTGGGTCGCGAGCGTACTGGCGCCACCTTGCTTGAGCCGTGGGTCGATCCAGGCGGCGGCCTGGCCGAGGATCGCGAGCCCGAAGCGATCCCAATCGACGGCCGGGTTGTGCTGCGCTTGGTCGGCGTCGAGCAAATGGCGGTCCTCGATGAAGAGCAAGGTATTCGCGACCAGCGGCGGGATCTGCGCGAACGCGCCGTAGACCCGTTGCGGATAGTCCGTGGCGTAGATGCTGGCACCGGCGCGGTCGAGGAGCTGGAGCCCGGCGTGATCTTTCTCGTGATAGAGCGCGAAGCCGCCAAGGTCGATGAACTCACGGAGCCGCGGCGAGAGGATCGCCTGGCGCTCGACCACGAAATGCCGCGCGCCGAGCGCCGCGATGGCGGCGGGGAGCTGGGTATATCCCAAG
>DATEGF010000267.1:0-7190 GCA_035280245.1 Allostellaceae bacterium | reverse complement strand
GGCAGATCGCTGCGATTGGGCATTGGGCTCGCGCCTCCGTCAGTCCGCTTTGTCGGTAGTCGCTTCAAGGATCCGTGCCATGGCGTCGAGCGCCAGCAAGTAGCCCTGCGATCCCAGCCCCATGATGATGCCGGTCGCGACCAAGCTGATGTAGGAGTGGTGGCGCCACTCCTCGCGCCGATGGATGTTGGAGAGATGCACCTCGATGACCGGCACCTCCAGCAGCTTGAGCGCGTCGTGGACGGCGACCGAGGTGTGCGTGAAACCTGCGGGATTGATCACGACGCCGTCGGCGCCTTGGCGCGCTTCCTGGATCCAATCGACGATCTGCCCCTCGTGATTGGATTGGCGGAAGTCGATGTCGAGCCCGAGCTCGCCCGCGCGCTCGGCGCAGGCGGCCTCGACGTCTGCGAGCGTGTCGGTGCCGTAGAGGTGCGGCTCCCGCACGCCCAGCATGTTGAGGTTGGGTCCGTTCAGGACGAAGATCGTGGCGCGCGCCACCGGCTGGCCTCGCTGCGGAGTCGACTCCGGGCCTTATAGCAGGGCGGCGGCGGTGGGGGAATGCCGGGCCAATGCCGCGCCTGCTCGGCCTTGCGGAACCGCCGTCGGTCGGCTTATTGAGAGCGGGACGGATTCGCGAGGGCTCGGTGTCCAGGGATCGCTTCGACTTGGCGGTGACCACGCAATCACCGCGGGCACTGACCCTCTATGTGGAGGCGGTCGACCGCATTCTGGCGGCGAACGCCGGCGCCGATGCGCTGCTCGCCGAGGCGGTGGCGCTCGATCCCGACTTTGCGCTGGCGCACGTCGCCCTCGGCCGGAACGCGCAGCTCCACGGTGGCATGGATGAGGCGAGGGCGGCCGCGGTGCGCGCGAGAGCGTGCGTTGCGGGTGCCACCGAGCGCGAGCAGCGCCACGTCGAGGCGGTGGCGCTCGCGATCAACGGCGAATCCCGGCGCGCGATGGTGGCGGTCGAGGCCCATGTGCGCGACTTCCCGCGGGACGCGCTGGTGCTGTCGTTGGTGCTCGGCGTCTACGGCCTGATCGCCTTCAGCGGTCGGCCTGATCACCACGAGGCCCAGCGCGCGCTCCTCGAGGGATTGGCGCCGCGCTGGGGCGAGGATTGGTGGTTCCTGACCTACCTCGGCTGGTCACGGGTCGAGACCGACGATCCCCGCGGCGGCGGCGCAATGGTCGAGCGCGCGCTCGCGCTCAATCCGCGGAACGCCCACGGCGCGCATGCGCGGACCCATGCCCGCGTCGAGCTGGGCGAGGCCACCGAGGGTGCCGCGTTCCTGACGGAATTTCTTCGCGACTACGATCCGGCGTCCATCCTCCACGGTCATCTCAACTGGCACCTAGCGCTCTTTGAGCTCGACCGCGGCGATGTCGAACACGCGATGGGCCGGTATCGGGCGGCGATGCATCCGGATGTCGCGCGCTCCGCGCCGATGGCGGCGCTCGCCGACATCGCGTCATTCCTCTGGCGCTGCGATCTCTATGGCGCGGGTCCACGGCCGTTGCCGTGGGGCGAGGCGGCCGCGTTCGCGGCGCGCAGCTTTCAGCGCGCGGGTCTCGCCTTCGCGGATCTTCATGCGGCGATGGCGGAGGCGGCGACGTCGAGCGACGCCGATCTTGACCGCCGCATCGCGGAACTCGAGCGCCGAGACGCCGAGGGCAAGCTGCCGCAGGGCCGCGTCGTGCCGCTGCTTTGTCGTGGCCTCGCGGCCTTCGCTCGCGGCGATGCGGCCGAGGCCGCAGACCGGCTGGAGATGGCGATGCCGGACCTGACGCGGGTCGCGGGCAGCCACGCACAGCGGGAGGTCTTCGAGGACACGCTGATCGCGGCCTGGCTCGGCTGCGGCCGCGTCGAGAGTGCGCGCTCCCTGCTGGCAGAGCGCCTCGCCCGGCGGCAGCGCGCGCAAGACACGACCTGGATGGCGACCGCAACGGCGCGCCGTTGACCGTATTAACCATAAGTGCAGGGCACCGCTCGCGGCGCGCGCTGATTTTCCACAAATATTTCTGGCGATCGGGGCGTCGTTAACTTTATTTCCCTAAAATTCGATGCGAGGATGCGCCGAACGTCGCGAAGATGACGTCGGACAGGAGGAGAAATTGCTCGAATTCCTGCACTGGAGCGCGGCACTCTTCGCTCTGCTCGGTCTCGCCTTGTGGTTCTGGTCGGCGCATTCGATAGGGCGCTTCAAGCGCCCAATGCGGCGCGTCGCGATCTGCGCCGCCGTCGCATCGGCACTGATCCAGGCGGAGACGCCGACGCCTCCCACGCAATCGAGCAACGTCGAGCTGTGGGCCTCCGCCGCGACCGTCTCGCCGATCGTCTGACTCCAGGTCAATCCGGCTCCGTCACGAACGGCGTCGTGGCGCGCGCCTCCAGTTTCTTGATGAGCTGATCGAGCGCCGCGCGCTCGGCCGACGTGAGGCCCGCGAGCAGGCGCGCCTCGACCCGCCGCGCGTGCGGCACGATCTCGCGATGGATCGATTCCCCCGCCGGCGTCAGCGCCAGGACCGAGCGGCGGCGATCGGCGCGGTCGATGCGGCGGTTGACGCGTCCCGCGGCAACGAGACGCGCCACCGCCCGGCTCACGCGCACTTTGTCCATCTGGGTCTTCTCGGCGACGCCGTTGGCGGGGAGTGGGCCGAACCGGCCCAGCACAGCCATCACCCGCCATTCCGGCACGCTCAAGCGGAACTGCCGCTCGTAGCTCTGCGCGATCGCGTTGGAGATCCGCAACATCAGCACTGAGAGCCGATAGGGCAGGAACTCCTCGAGGATGAGGCCGTTTTCGCAGGGGAGGGCCGCCTTCGGACGGGGGCTTGGATTTGGTTTCATTTGAAACTAAATTGTCGGGCATGACCGCCGGGGTCAAGGGCGCGCTCGCGCTCGGCCCTGCCCAATCCATCGAGGGAGGACGAGATGCCTCTCGCTGCCGAGACCCGTGCCGCTACCGCCGCGCTACCGCAGGACCTCTGGGACAACCCCATGGGGACCGACGGGTTCGAGTTCGTGGAGTACACCGCGCCCGACACGGCGGCGCTCGGGCGGCTCTTCGAGACCATGGGCTTCGCTGCCGTCGCCCGGCACCGCTCCAAGAAGGTCACGCTCTACCGCCAGGGCGACGTGAATTTCGTCGTCAATGCCGAACCCGAGAGCTTCGCCCAGGCCTTCGCGCGGCTCCACGGCCCCTCGGTCTGCGCCATCGCCTTCCGTGTGCGCGACGCCGCCCGCGCCTACGAGCGGGCGATCCAGCTCGGCGCCAAGCCGGTCGCCGGCAAGGTCGGGCCCATGGAGCTCAACATTCCCGCAATCGAGGGAATCGGCGGCAGCATCCTCTATCTCGTCGACCGCTACGGCGATCACACGATCTACGACGTCGATTTCGTGCCGCTGGCGGGCGGGGAGACGAGACCGAAAGGTGTGGGTCTCGCCGGTGTCGACCATCTCACGCACAACGTGCACCAGGGACGCATGGCGCTCTGGGCCAAGTTCTACGAGGACCTCTTCAACTTCCGCGAGGTCCGCTATTTCGACATCGAGGGCAAGCTCACGGGTCTCCGCTCCAAGGCAATGACCAGCCCCTGCGGCCGCATCCGCATCCCCATCAACGAGAGCGCCGACGACAAGTCGCAGATCGCGGAGTACCTCGCCGCCTACCACGGCGAGGGCATCCAGCACATCGCGCTCGCCACGCCGGACATCTTCGCGACGGTGGAGGCGCTGCGTGCGAAGGGCGCCACCTTCATGGACGTGCTGGATACATACTACGAGCAGATTGACGCGCGGCTTCCGGGCCACGGCCAGGACCTGGACCGGCTCCGCCGCAACCGCATCCTCGTCGACGGCGCGCCCACCAAGGGCGGCGGCCTCCTGCTGCAGATCTTCACCAACACGGTGATCGGCCCGATCTTCTTCGAGATCATCGAGCGCAAAGGCAACGAGGGCTTCGGCGAAGGCAACTTCCGCGCGCTCTTCGAGTCGATCGAGCTCGACCAGATCCGCCGCGGTGTGTTGAAGAGTTAGGCTTCACCAAGGAGGCACGGAGCCGTAATTCGAGATCACCCCTCGGTCGTCATGCCCGGGCTTGGCCCGGGCATCCACGAATTTTCGTCCCGTCGGCGAGGAAGACGTGGATGGCCGGGACAAGCCCGGCCATGACGGAAAGAGGGGTGGCGACCTCCGTGGTATCCCCCCTTCCAACAGGAGCGAGACGATGAAAAGCTGGATCCGGTTTCCGCGCGTCGAAGGGGTCACGTCGCGGCAGGCTCATGCCGACCTGCCGCCGGGCACCTATGAGCGCGAGCTCGGCAAGGAAGGGTTCTTCGGGCCGGCGACGCAGATGGTGCACGCCCATGCGCCGACGGGCTGGGTCCGCTGGGAGGGGCCGCTGAAACCGCGCGCCTTCGATTTGACCAAGCTCAACGACGTCGCGGCCTCGCCGTGGGAGGCCGACGAGGTCCTGATGAACGCGCATCTGCGCTACCGGCTCTGGCGTACCAGCGGCGCGATGGACCATCTCGTGCGCAATGGCGACGGCGACGAGCTGCTGTTCGTCCACGAGGGCTCGGGCGATCTCTTCTGTGATTGGGGCCATCTCGAGTTCCGCGACGGCGACTATATCGTGCTGCCGCGCGGCGCCCAGTGGCGCGTTGCCTGCGAGGGGCCCGCGGTGTTCCTGATGATCGAGGCCACCAACGATGGCTATCGGCTTCCGGAGAAGGGGCTCGTAGGCGGCGCCGCGATCTTCGACCCCGCCGTGCTCGACGTTCCCGCGATCGACGACGCCTTCAAGGCCCAGCAGACACCCAAGGGCAAGCGCGAGGAGTGGACTGTGCGCGTCAAGCGCCGGAGCGCGATCTCGACCATCACCTATCCCTATAACCCGCTCGACGCGATCGGCTGGCATGGCGACCTCGCACCGGTGCGGCTCAATTGGCGCGACATCCGCCCGATCATGAGCCACCGCGTGCACCTGCCGCCCTCGGCGCACACCACGTTCCTCGCGAGCCGGTTCGTGGTCTGCACCTTCGTGCCGCGGCCCTTCGAGACCGATCCCGGCGCGCTCAAGGTGCCGTTCTTCCACTCGAACGACGATTACGACGAGGTGCTGTTCTATCACCGCGGCGATTTCTTCTCGCGCGACAACATCCACGCGGGGATGGTGACGCTGCATCCCTGCGGCTTCCCGCATGGGCCGCACCCGAAGGCGCTCGCGGGCGCGCTCAAACCGAAGAAGCCCGAGACCGACGAGGTCGCGGTGATGCTGGATGCGCGCGACGCGCTCGAGATCGGCAAGCTTCCGCCGGGCGTCGAGGTCGAGAGCTACGTCAATTCCTGGCGGACCGAGGCGCCATGAAGCTCGCAACGCTGAAGCGCGGCGGGCGCGACGGCACGCTGGTGGTCGTGAGCCGCGATCTCGCGCGCTGCGCCGCGGTGCCGGCGATCTCGCCGACGCTGCAGCGCGCGCTCGAGGACTGGTCGCTGGCGGAGCCCGCGCTGCGCGCAATCGCGGATCAGCTCGAGCAGGGCAAACTCGCGGGCCAGCCCTTCGATGCGAGCCTCGCCGCGGCGCCGCTGCCGCGCGCCTTTCAGTGGCTCGACGGCTCCGCCTACCTTTATCATGCCGAGCTCGTGCGCAAAGCGCGCAAGGCCGAGATGCCGCAGAGCCTCTACGGCGATCCCCTGATGTACCAGGGCGGCTCCGACAGCTTCATCGGCCCGACCGACGACATCGTCGCGGTGGACGAATCTCACGGCATCGACTTCGAGAGCGAGGTCGCGGTGGTCGTGGAGGACGTGCCGATGGGGATCGCGGCGGAGAAAGCCGGCGCGCACATCAAGCTGGTGATGCTGGTCAACGACGTGAGTTTACGGAACCTGATCCCGCCCGAATTGGCCAAGGGTTTTGGTTTCGTGCACGGCAAACCCGCGACGGCCTTCTCGCCCGTGGCGGTGACGCCGGACGAGCTGGGCGCCGCCTGGAACGGCCGCACGGTGGCGCTGCCGCTCGTGAGCAGCATCAACGGCACGCTCTTCGGCCAGCCCAACGCCGGCCGCGACATGAATTTCGACTTCCCGACCCTGATCGCGCACGCCGCGAAGACCCGCGAGCTCGAGGCGGGCACCATCATCGGGTCCGGCACGGTCTCGAACCGAGATCCCGCCGCGGGCTCCGCCTGCCTCGCGGAGTGGCGCATGATCGAGACCATCGAGACCGGCGCGCCGAAGACGCCCTTCCTCAAATTCGGTGACCGCGTGCGGATCGAGATGAAAGATGCCGACGGCCGCTCGATCTTCGGCGCGATCGACCAGAAGGTAGTGCGGTATCGGCCACCGCGCAGCATTTGACTTCCAGATTGCTCCCTCTCCCCATTGGGGAGAGGGTAGGGGTGAGGGGGCACGGTCTCGCTGGCGACCGTCAGAGCGGTGGCGCCACCCCCTCACCTGACCTCTCCCCGTTGGGGAGAGGAAATTCGTGCGACACCCGCTGCGGCGAGCCCTAGGATCACGAAAAGAAAAGGAGGCTCCTCTCATGAAACTCTACGGCTATTTCCGCTCGTCGGCCGCGTTTCGGGTGCGGATCGCGCTCAATCTGAAGGGGCTCGATTACGAACAGGCGTCGATCCACCTCCGCAGGAACCAGCAATTCGGCGCCGATTACCTCAAGCTCAATCCGCAGGCGCTGGTGCCGGCGCTCGAGGACGACGGCCGCCTCGTGCTGAGCCAGTCGCTCGCCATCATCGAGTATCTCGACGAGACGCGGCCCGCGCCGCCGCTCATGCCCAAGACTCCGCTGGGACGCGCGCGCGTGCGCTCGATCGCGCAAATGATCGCCTGCGACATCCACCCGATCGACAATCTCCGCGTGCTGCGCTATCTCACCGATCCGCTCCGGCACGACGAGAAGTCCGTCGAGACCTGGTTCAATCACTGGATCCGGCTCGGCTTCGACGCGATCGAGCGGCGCCTCTCGAGCGAGGCGGACACCGGCCGGTTCTGCCACGGCGACGCGCCGAGCCTCGCAGACTGCTGCCTGGTGCCGCAGGTCGTGAACGCGCAGCGCCACAGGAGCTTCGACTTCGCGCCCTATCCCACGATCATGCACATCTTCGAGACCTGCCGCGGCGTAGCCCAGATCGCCGCCGCATTCCCGGAGAAGCAGCCGGACGCG
>DATEGF010000266.1:0-8421 GCA_035280245.1 Allostellaceae bacterium | reverse complement strand
CGCACCGGCGGCAGCGGGCGCCGCGGCGCCCAAGGGAGCCCCGGCTGCACCGGCGGCGAAGGGCCCCGCGCCCGCCAAGGGTCCGCCGGCGAAGGGCTGATCCGCCGAGCGAGAGCGCGTTTCACCCATGCGGCTTCTCGTCGGGCTCGGCAATCCCGAGCCCCGCCACGCGAAGAACCGCCACAACATCGGATTCATGGCGGTGGACGCGCTTGTCCGCCGCCATGAGTTCGCGCCGTTCCGATCGAAGTTCTCCGGCGCCTATGCCGAGGGCACCATCGGCGGCGAGCGGGTGATCGCGCTCAAGCCCATGACCTTCATGAACCTCTCCGGCGACAGCGTCGGCGCCTGTGCGCGCTTCTACAAGGTCGATCCGGTGGAGATCGCGGTGATCCACGACGAACTCGACCTGGCGCCCGGCAAGCTCCGCGTGAAGCGCGGCGGCGGCACCGCGGGCCACAACGGGCTGCGCTCGATCGACGACGCGATCGGACCCGACTTCTGGCGCGTGCGTGTGGGAATCGGTCATCCCGGCGTCAAGGAGCTGGTGCTGCCTTACGTGCTGCAGAACTTCGACGCGGACGAGATGACCTGGGTGACGCCGCTCGTCGATGCGATCGCCGAAGCGCTGCCGCTCCTGGTCAAGGACGACGCACCGGGGTTCATGACCAAGGTGGCGCTGATCCTGAAACCGCCGCCGCCAAAGCCACCGCGGCCCGCGACCAAACCGGACACAGAGAGCAATGGGATTTAACTGCGGCATCGTCGGCTTGCCCAATGTGGGGAAGTCGACGCTCTTCAACGCGCTCACGGCGACCGCCGCCGCCGAGGCCGCGAACTATCCGTTCTGCACCATCGAGCCCAACGTGGGCCGGGTCGCGGTGCCGGACCCGCGGCTCGAGGTGCTGGCGAAGCTTGGCAAGTCCGCGAAGATCGTGGCGACCCAGCTCGAGTTCGTGGACATCGCGGGCCTCGTGCGCGGCGCCTCCAAGGGCGAGGGCCTCGGCAATCAGTTCCTCGGTCACATCCGCGAGGTCGACGCGATCGCCCACGTGCTCCGCTGCTTCGAGAGCGGCGACATCACCCATGTCGAGGGCTCGATCGATCCGATCCGCGACGCCGAGACGGTCGAGACCGAGCTCCTGCTTGCCGACCTCGATAGCCTGGAGAAACGCGTGCTCGCCGCCGAGAAGAAGGCGCGCGGAAACGACAAGGAGGCGAAAGCCGAGCTCGCGGTGATGGAGCCGGTGCTCGCGGCGCTCCGGGAAGGCAAGCCCGCGCGCGCGGTATCGCTCGACCGCGACCAGCGCGCGATCCTGAAGCGGCTGCAGCTCCTCAGCGCCAAGCCCGTGCTCTATGTCTGCAATGTCGAGGAGGCTGCCGCGGCAACGGGGAACGCTCAGACCGCGCGGGTCGCCGACTACGCGCAGGCCCAAGGTGCCGAGATCGTGGTGATCTCCGCCGCCATCGAGGCGGAGGTGGCGCTGCTTTCCGACGATGCGGAGAAGCGCGAGTTCCTGGAGCACCTTGGCCTCGAAGAAGCTGGCCTCGCTCGGGTGATCCACGCGGGCTATCACCTCCTCGACCTCGTCACCTTCTTCACCGTGGGGCCGAAGGAGGCGCATGCCTGGACCGTGCGCCGCGGCGCCGCCGCGCCCGAGTCCGCCGGCGTCATCCACACAGACTTCGAGAAGGGCTTCATCCGCGCCGAGACCATCTCCTATGACGACTTCGTCGCCTGCGGTGGCGAGCAAGGCGCCAAGGACGCCGGCAAGATGCGCCTCGAAGGCGCCGAGTACGTCGTGCAGGACGGCGACGTCCTGCATTTCCGGTTCAATGTGTGAGCGCGCTCACCACCGACCCTCACCCTCCCAGCGCTTCGCGCTGGGCCCCTCCCTCTCCCGCAGGGGGAGAGGGGCTGTTTAGCCAACTGAGCGAGCGTTTCTTGCCCCTCGCCCACGATGTGGGAGAGGGAGGGACCCGTTGCGCAGCAACGGGAGGGTGAGGGTGCCTACCCCACCTTGTTGATCGCGCGCGGCACGGGCTTGCCGGCCATGAAGGCGCGGATCGCCTCGACCGCTTGCGGGTAGACCAGGCGGTAATTCTCCTCGAGCACGTAGCCCAAGTGCGGCGTCAGCACGACGTTGTCCAGGGTGCGGAGCGGATGATCGGCGGGGAGCGGCTCCTGGTCGTAGACGTCGAGACCGGCACCGGCGATCCGGCGCGCGCGGAGCGTCTCGATGAGCGCCTTGCTGTCGATGATGGGTCCGCGCGAAGTGTTGACGAGATGGGCCGTGGGTTTCATGCGCCCGAGCTCTGCCGCACCCACCAGCCCGCGCGTGCGATCGGAGAGCACGAGGTGGATCGTGATCACGTCCGCCTCGGCGAAGAGCGCCTCCTTGGAGACGAGCTTTGCGCCGGCGGCGACCGCGCGCTCGGCGGTCAGGTTCTGGCTCCAGGCGATGACGCGCATGCCGAAGGCCTTGCCGATGGTTGCTACCTGCGCGCCGAGCTTGCCGAGGCCGAGGACGCCAAGCGTCCTGCCGTTGAGGCCGGTGCCCAGCGTGGTCTGCCATGCGCCCTTGCGCATCGCCTGCGCCTCGAAGGGGATGTGGCGCAGCAGGCCGATGATCAGGCCCCAGGCGAGCTCGGCGGTCGGATAGCCCAGCATCTCCGTGCCCGCGACCTGCACGCCCTTCTCGGTCGCGGCCGCCACGTCGATCGAGGCGTTGCGCATGCCCGAGGTGACGATGAGGCGCAGGTTCGGCAGCCGCTCGATGAGCGCGCGCGGGAACGGCGTGCGCTCGCGCATCAGCACGGCGGCGTCGAAGGTGTGCAGCCGCTCGGCGAGCCGCGGCACGTCGACGAGGTTGTCGGCGAAGGCCTGCACCTCGCCCTCGGGCTCGAGGCTCTTCCAGTCGGCCATCGAGAGCGCGACCCGTTGGTAATCGTCGAGCACCGCCACGCGGAACATGATCGCCTCCGTTTTGGATGGCGGTGGCTTACCTCGGTCATGCGCTTGCGCGCAAGGCAAGCGTTGCTTGACGCTCGGATACGCCGTTACTACGGTCCGCCCAGCACTAGGGGATCACACAACATGAGCCTGAACGCGATCGACCTCGGCAGCGACACCGTCACCCGGCCGACCGAGAAGATGCTGGAGCGCATGCGCCATGCAGAGCTCGGCGACGACGGGCGCGAGGGCGATCCGACCGTGCGCCGGCTCGAGGCGCTCGCCGCCGAGAAGCTCGGCAAGGAAGCCGGCATGTTCATCCCGAGCGGCACCATGTCGAACCTGGTGGCGTTGCTCGCGCACACCGGCCGCGGCGGCGAGGTGCTGAGCGATCCCGGCACACATATCTACCGCTCGGAGATGGGCGGTATCGCCGGGCTCGCGAGTCTCTTCCACAAGACCATTGCGGCCCGACGCGGCCAGATGGACCTCGATGCGCTGCGCGAGGCGATCAAGCCCGCGCTCACGCCGCGGAGCCTCGGCACCGCGCTCATCGTGATGGAGACCACGCACAACGACGCCGGCGGCGCGGTGCTGCCGCTCTCGTACATGACGGCCGTGCACGGCATGGCGCAGGATGCGGGCGTGCCTGTGCACATCGACGGCGCCCGCGTCTTCAACGCGGCGGTGAAGCTCGGCGTGCCCGCGTCCGAGATCGCGAAGCACGGCGAGAGTTTGGGCTTCTGCATCTCCAAGGGCCTCAGCGCGCCCGTGGGCTCGGTGCTCTGCGGCAGCAGCGCCTTCATCACGCGCGCCCGCGCCTTCCGCCGCATGGTCGGCGGCAACCTGCGCCAGGGCGGCGTCATCGCCGCCGCGGGGATCGTGGCGCTCGAGGAGATGGTCGACCGCCTCGCCGAGGATCACGCGCGCGCCAAGCGCCTCGCCGACAGTCTCGCCGCGATCGATCCGAGCCTGGTCGACCCCGCCGTGGTCGAGACCAACATCGTCCGCATTGATTTCGCCAAGAGCGGGCGCCGCGCCGACGCGTGGGTCGAGGCGCTCAAGGGCAAAGGCGTGGTCGCCGGCGTCTGGTCGCCCTGGCAAATCCGCATGGTGACCCACCGCCACATAACCGACGCCGACATCGACCGCGTGGTCGCGGCGGTGACGGAGCTGTGGGGGCGCTGACCTCATCCAAAGGGATCGAATTGGGTTCGTTTCTGGATTATGCGCGAGCAGCACAGTGCCACAGCTCTTCCTTCCTCAGGAAAGCCGCCTAAGGAGCACGCATGGCTAAGACAGATCCCGACAAGCGTAGCCTGATCATTCCAGCGCTGGGAGGAATTTACGAGGCACTGGGGCCCATTGCTTACCCGTTCGTTCGGGTAGGAGCAGGCGCGATCCTTATGGAGCATGGCTATGTGAAGCTCTTTCTTGGGGGCGCGGCATTCATTGCGGACAAGATCTTGCCCAATTTGGGATTTTATCCGCCGCTCACCTGGGCCTATTTCCTAGGCGTGCTCGAGCTTGTCGGTGGGGCGATGATTGTGGCCGGCTTACTTACCCGCCTCATTGCGTTTGTTCTGGTGATCGAGTTTCTAATCATCACCTTTGGCTGGAATTTCCGGTTTGGCTTTGCTTTCACGAATCCGGGTGGCGGCTACGAGTACCCACTGCTGTGGCTCATTGTATTCGTCAGCATCGCCATTCGTGGGGCTGGCCGCCACTCGATCGATGAATGGATCGGCAAAGAATTTTGAGGCGGCGGGGGAAATTTTTCCGAGAGGCCGTACCGCTACGGCAAGTCGACTGATAGCGTCCGCTGATCTTGATTTGCCCGTATTTTGTCGAGTTCGAGAACGCACTGCAGATGTTGATCAGTGCCGACGGGCATTCCGAATTTTTCGCAGAAGTCTCGACTTTCCATCTTGATCTCTGCTGACATTCGCTCTCGAGCGGCATCACGGTCTCGGGCACCGAAGGGCGATAGGATGTAGATCGCGAACGCTGTCATCGCGATGACGCACGCCCAGAGCGCGGCGAACAAGCCATCGAGGAGCCGATGGGCAATAGAGGTGGAGACCAGTTTTGGGTGCATCATGGCAGCACTCCCGGAAGGAGGCCATTCCGCTGCCGTATGATGGCGCACGTCCGCGACGCAGAACAGCCTCTTTGAATTTTCGAAGTGGCTGGTCCGGCTCGGAGACCGTGATGGTGGTGCTTCCGGCACAACGAGCCGCGGTTCCAAGTTGACAGCGGCAATCGCGTGCTGTGATCAATAGGCATGGCGAAGTCCTGCTCGAGTGAACCTGCGCATGCCGAGGCAGCCCGCTTCGCCGCGTGGCACGACTACTACAACGAGAAGCGCATCGGGCAACAGTGGTTTCAAGTCCATCTGCTCAAGGGCTTGCCAGTTCGGCGTGTACTTGAGGTCGGGCCTTATCTCGGTCTGGTGACTGCGTTCCTCGACAACGCCGGGTATGCCGTGGCGACACTCGACCACGGGCCACGCAAGTTTTCCCACCCGACCGGCGAGCACATCGACGCGAGTCTGCTTGACCTCGCGCCAGACAAAATCCGCGGCTTCGACCTCATCCTGTGCAGCGAAACCTTGGAGCATCTGCCGTGGGAGAAGGTCGGCGATGTCCTACGGTGCTTTCGCGATAGCGGAGCGCGGTATCTCATCACGTCGGTTCCCTATGAGGGACTGCAGTTTCGCCTCCTCCTCGACTGGAACCTTCACAAGTTTCGTCAGAGTTTTGCCTTTCGGAAGGGACGATCACTACGGACCTTCCGTCCGCGCCCGCAAGCGGATGGTCATTACTGGGAGGTTGGCTACCGAGGCTATAGTTTAAAGACCTGGGAAGAGCAGCTTGAGGGCGCTGGCTGGCGGATCGCCAAGCGGGATTTCACGGCGCCACGGCGCAGCGTCTTCCATTTGTTGGCTAATGCAAGCGACGGCTGCTGAACAGGGCAGGTCCCGTTCGGGTGCGGCCGCGCTTCTGGAGGGGTCCGATGAAATCGCTCTTCGAGATGTATGCGGCCTACAATGCCTGGGTCAACGAGCGGCTCTATGACGCCGCCACGCGCATTCCCGATGCCGAGTATCGGCGCGACCGCGGCGCGTTCTTCGGCTCGCTGCACGGGACGCTGAACCATCTGCTGGTGGGCGACCGCATCTGGATGCATCGATTGACGGGCGAAGGCGAGGAGCCAATGAAACTCGACGGCATCCTCTACGACGATTTCGCCGAGTTGCGCGCGGAGCGCCGCGTCGAGGATGCGCGGATCAGCAAATACATCTCCGGTCTCTCCGAGAGAGACCTCGCGGGCACCATCGGCTATCGGAGCACGCGGAGCCCCGCCGAGCTCGAGCAGCACCTCGCGCCCTTGCTGCTGCACTTCTTCAATCACCAGACCCACCACCGCGGTCAGGCGCATTGCCTCATCACGGAGATCACCGGCGAGGCGCCCTCATTCGACCTGTTGATCTACCAGCGCCAGACCGGCGCCGGGATGATCAAAGGCCAAGGCGGCGATTTCTCAACGCCGGAGCGACGCCCTCGCTGATCTCGAGCAGCCGGCGGTTGCGCTGGCGCGGCCTCTCACAGGAATGACACGCCCTTGCGCGTAGTCGGCGCGCCCGCTCACGCCTAGCTGACGGGTGAAGCGGCGCACGGCGCCTGCTCATGGAGACCGCACATGACCCGGACTCTGCTGATCGCAACCGCCGCGATTTCACTGGGCCTGACCTCGTCGGCGTCGGCCCGCCCGCTCGCCCAGCCGCTGACGTGGGAAGCGCCCGGCATCGCCGAGGCACAGGACGAGGCGCTGAGCGAGCCCGAGCTGCGCGACGCACTCGAGATCGCGGGCTATAGCGAGATCCACATCCTGCAAGCCAACGGCGACACGTACGACATGAGCGCCCAGAAAGACGGAAGACCGGTGCTGCTGCGCGTCAACGCGCGCACGCGGCGCTACAGCGAACGACCGGGCGGCTGAGCAACACGGCCGGCCACCCATAGGCACACTTCTCAGGAGGAGACCGCAATGAAGCTAAGCGAACGCGGCGTCGACCGGACGTTGGATCAGTTCGACGCGGAGCCGCTGCCCGACACCCATCCCGCCCAGGCGCAGCTCCACCAGGTATTCGGCGAGCACACCTTCTTCCTCGATGACACCGGCCTCATCATCCTGGAGCCCGCTGCCGACGGCCGCGAGGCGTCCGGCCAGGTCGTGAAGCTCGCGAGCTGGAACGACGACCACACCAGCCTGAAGCCGCACGAGCCGGAGCGGACCGAGGTCATGATCGACCTCGGCGCGGACGGCTTCGAGCGGCGCTAAGGCGCGCCGCTCGCACGCTCACTGCGCGGCGCCGAGCAGGGCGGAGCGCGTGGGCAGGATGCGCGAGACATCCGCGAGCTCGTCGAGGCGCCAGAGCCTCTCGACGAGCTCCGTCGTGGCGGCGGTGCCGAGCACCGGTGCGATCAGCTCGCGGGCCTTGGCGCGGAGCTCGTCGTCGCTGAGCGGTGCGTCGGGATCGCCCTTGCGGGTCGGCGCGAAATGCGAGAGACGCTGGCCGTCGACGGTCTCGATCTCGACGATCGCCGCGCGCTGCTTCGGGAAGGCCGCGTCGAGCTTGGGCTCGATCTCCATCGTGACACGCTCGACGAGCCGCCGGATCGCGGGATCGCGGAGCCGCGCCTCCGCGAAAGCATCCACCCGCACACTCCCGACCACCAGCGCCGCGGCGAGACAATAGGGCAGGCTGAACTTCGCCTCGAACACCGTGTGCGGGTCGCGGTTGCCGGCGACCTCCAGCGCCGTCCGGTAGCTCTTGGCGGTGATGCGCGCGACGTGCTCGGGCGCGACGCCGTGCTTTTCCTTGAGCGCGAGCACGGCGTCGATCGCGGCGTGGGCATGGCCGCAGGCGGCGTGGTTCTTCTGCGACATCGAGACAATGTTGAAGCGCCTCCCCAGGCTCGCCAGCGCCGCTTCCCAATCGACATTGCGGCTCATGGCGGCGCCGAAGCCGTGCTTGCCCTCGAGGAGATCGAGCGCGCCGGTGAGGCCGCGCTCGGCACCCAGCGCCGTGGTGACGCCGACCTCGGCGGCGTGACCCGCGTGCATGGGCTTGCTCATGCAATCCGCGCGGAAGGCTTGCTGGAGTCCCGCCGCCATCGTGCCGGCATTCGCGAGCGCGTGCGCGGTGCGGCCGGCATCGAGATGGAGCACAGAGGAGGCCGCCGCAGCCGCGCCGAAGCAGCCGACGGTGCCCGTGGTGTGCCAGAACTCGTAATGCGCCGGCACCACGGCGGCGCCGATGCGCGTCCCCACTTCGTACCCCGCGATCACCGCGCGCAGCAGTGCCATCCCCGACACGCCGCGACTCTGTGCGAGCGCCAGCGCCGCCGGCACCGTCACCACGCCCGGGTGATAGATCGCATCGCGGAAGATGTCGTCGAACT
>DATEGF010000265.1:0-8054 GCA_035280245.1 Allostellaceae bacterium | reverse complement strand
CACAAACCCGCGGCCGCCGCCTCGCCGCGCGAGATCGTGCGCGGCGAGGCGGGCTCGATGGACGATCCGAAATGGCGCGCGGGCTACGCGCTGTTGAGCCGCTATCGCTTCTCGTTCGATCTGCAGACGCCTTACTGGCATCTGCCGGAGGCCGCGGACCTCGCCCGCGCCTTCCCCCGGATCCCCATCATCGTCAACCACACGGCGCTCCTGGTCGATCGCTCCGCCGAAGGCCTGCGCGCCTGGCGCGTCGCGCTGGAGGTTGCCGCCGCCGAGCCCAATATCGCCCTCAAGATCTCCGGCCTCGGCATCAAGGGGCAACCCTGGAGCCTCGCCGCCAATGCACCGGTGATCCGCGATGCCATCCGCATCTTCGGCGCCGACCGTTGCTGCTTCGCCAGCAACTTTCCGGTCGACAGCCTCGTCGGCACGTTCGATGCGATCTTCGCGGGCTTCAAGGCGGCTGTGGCGGACCTGCCGGCGGCGGATCAGCGCAAGCTCTTTCGCGACACCGCGGCCCGGCTCTACGGTATTCCCACCTGAGGCAGCCGCGAGACACGGAATGAGCGCCGCGATCGAGACCCACCGCAGCATGGTGAAGGCCTGGGAGTGCGACAGTTTCGGGCATTTCACCGTCGCCTATTATTTCGATCGCATCGCCGACGCCTCCGCGACCGCGCGCGAGATGCTGGCCGTGCCCCAGGCCTGGGCGCCCGTCGAGTACCTCGCGCGCTTCGCCTCGGAGCTGCGCGCAGGCGAGGTGTTTCACATCGAGGGCGGCGTCATCGCCGTGGAGGACGCTGCAATCCGGCTCGGCCACAACCTCATCAACTCTGCGACGGGAAAGGTTTGCAGCTCCATCGAGGAGCGCCTGGCGCCGACATCCGGCGGCCCCGCGCTCTCGACCCGCGACCGCGAGGCGCTCCGGGCTCACGCCGTGACTTGGGAGACCGGTAAGGAAGATCCGGGCTTCGGCGACGATGCCACCGAAGGCTGGATTACCAGCGCCCGCGATCGCGTCCGCCCGCCGGAGATCGACACGACCGGCCATTTGGGTCTCGCCGGTTACGTCCACCGCAGCTCCATCGGCTGCATCCAGCTGTTGACGGCTATGGGGTTGTCGCCTGACTACCTCCGCCAGTTCCGCCGAGGCTTCTCGACATTCGAGATCAAGCTGCGGCTCGATGCGCCGGGCCCGGCCGCAGGCGAAGCGCTCACGGTGACCAGCGGATTGCTGCAGCTCGGCACGTCCTCGATGCGCATGATCCACAGGCTGAGCGACACGCAGAGTGGACGGCGCGTAGCCACGCTCCGGCAATCCGGCGTACATTTCGACCTCGAGGCGCGGCGCTCGACGGCGATTCCCGCGGAGCTCCGCGCCAAGGCCGCGGCCGTCGTGTTGCGGTAGGCGCCGCCTGGAGAAATGGATGGACCTATTGCCGATCGGTCCGGGATTCGGTGTCGAGGTCAAGGGCGCGAGCCTCCTCGACGTCGTCTCGAGCGACGCCGCCTATCGCCAGGTGCGCGCGGCCTTCGAGGCGCACTCGGTGTTGCTGTTCCGCGATCAAGCAGTGACCGACGATCTGCAGGCGGTCTTCTCGCGCGCCTTCGGCCCGCTGGAGATCGTGAAGGTCGGCTCGGTCGGCGTCGGCACTTTCTATAGCCCGCTCAACAATCTGGCACCCGACGGCTCGCTGGTGCCGGAGACCCATCGTCAAGCGCTGATCGCGCGCGCCAATCAGCTCTGGCACACCGACAGCTCGTTCAAGCAGACCCCGGCGCTGGCCTCGATCCTCTCGGCGCGGACGGTGCCGGGCACCGGAGGCGAGACGGAGTTCGTCTCGATGCGGCTCGCCTGGGAGCGCCTGCCGCGCGAGCGTCAGGCGCGGCTCAGCAATGCCGTCGTGTGGCACAGCTATGCCAACTCGCGCGACCAGATCGATCCCGAGCTGATGACGGCCGCGGAGCGCGCGGTGCTCCCGTCGGTGCGCTGGCACATGAGCTGGCGCAATCCCACGAACGATCGCCGCGCGCTCTATCTCGCCTCCCATGCCTACGCCGTCGAGGGAATGGGTGACAACGAGGGGAAGGCGTTGCTCGCCGAGCTCATCGCCGAGGCGACGCAGCCGGGAAGAGTCTATCGCCACGCCTGGCGGCCGGGCGACGTCATCATGTGGGATAACCGTGCCACCATGCATCGCGGCCGCCCTTGGCGCGTCGGCGACGCCCGCGCCATGGTACGCACCACGGTTCAAGCGGTCGACGCCGACGGGTTGGCCGAGCTGCGGCCGGCGGCGTGAGACGCTCGAGAGGAGAACGCAATGCCCCTGAGTCTCAGCGTCAAGGCGACGCTCCCGGCTGACGGCACCACCGGCGCGCTGGTGGCACGGGTGTGGGTGCCCGGCGACAAGCCGGGACCCGCGGTCGCCGTCGTGCGCGACGACGGCGTCTGTGCGCTCGGGCGCGAGGCGCCGACCTCGGCCGATCTGATGGAGGTGCCGGACCCGGCAGCGCTGGTGCGCGGTGCCAGGGGCGCGCGGCTCGGCAGCGTCGAGGAGATCCTGGCGAACAGCGCGCTCGGGACGCGCGACCCCAAGAAGCCGCATTTCCTGGCGCCCATCGACCTGCAGGCGATCAAGGCGGCGGGCGTCACCTTCATGCGGAGCCTGCTCGAGCGCGTGATCGAGGAGCAGGCCAAGGGCGATCCCAGCGCGGCCGAGCGCGTGCGCCAGACCTTGGGCCGCGAGATCGGCGCCGATCTCGGCAGCATCAAGCCGGGATCGGAAGCGGCGCAGCGGCTCAAATCGGCGCTGATGGCGCGCGGGCTCTGGTCACAGTATCTCGAGGTCGGCATCGGACCCGATGCCGAGATCTTCACGAAGTCGCAGCCGATGTCCGCGGTCGGCACCGGCGCCGAGATCGGCCTGCATCCCGCCTCGATCTGGAACAATCCCGAGCCCGAGGTGGTGCTGGTGGTGAACAGCCGCGGCACCATCGTGGGCGCCACGCTCGGGAACGACGTCAACCTCCGGGATTTCGAGGGGCGGAGCGCGCTCCTGCTCGGCAAGTCCAAGGACAACAATGGCTCCTGCACGCTGGGGCCGTTCATCCGCCTCTTCGACCGGAGCTTCGGCCTCGACGACGTCCGGCGCACCACGGTCAGCCTGCGCGTCGAGGGGGAGGAGGGCTTCGTGCTCAAAGGCGAGAGCTCCATGAGCGAGATCAGCCGCGATCCCGCCGATCTCGTGGCGCAGATGATGGGCGACGTGCACCAGTATCCCGACGGTGTCGTGCTCTATTGCGGCACCATGTTCGCGCCGACCGAGGATCGCGGCGCCAAGGGCGAGGGCTTCACCCACAAGGTCGGCGACATCGTGACGATCTCGTCGCCGAAGCTCGGCGCGCTGGTCAATCGCGTCAACCTCAGCAACCGCATCCCACGCTGGGAATTCGGCACCCGCGCGCTGATGCGGCACCTTGCGGATGGGCGCGCGCTTTAAATCAATTCAGTGACGGCTATATACGCCGTCAGACGCTAGCGGTCAGCGCAAGTTGGGAGCGACGCGAACGAAGCGGTAACGCCATTCCTCGCCCATGTTGTCATCCGTCATTGCATCAGCGGTGCTGGTGCGGACGAGGACATCCGGGCAGCTTTCGAGCTCGCTGGCCCCCGCGTCTCCCGGAGTTGGGACGCGAGCGGTCGCCAGGATCTGCTCGAGCCGTTCCCGTTGTGAGGGGTCGGACAGATCCAGGAGCTTGCGGCCATCGACTCGATAGTCGGCGAGCGTTCCGCGCAGCCGAGTCTGATCCGGATCGATAGGACGATCGCTCACGGCCATCACGTTGATGTAGCGAAATCCGTACGGATAGACCTCGCAGGCTGTCCGCTGCGCCCGAGCGGACCCGGTCGTGTTGTACATGAAGACGCCACCGTCGCTCAGGTGGGTCCGCACCAGCCGGAGGTATTCCTCCGAAAGCAGATTGGTGACATTCGGACGGTAGTGCCACGTCGTGTTCTGAACGATCGCGTCGAACCGGCTCTCTGGGTGGCGATTGAGCCAGCGGCGTCCATCATCGATGACGATATCGACCTTCGGGTTCGACAAGATGCCGGATACGACGGGATATCGCTTGATGATCTCGAGATAGCCGGGATTGATCTCCACGATCGTGAACCGCTCGACCGCGGGATGGCTCGCCACGATCTGTGCCCAGGCGCCGGTCGCGAGCCCGATCATCAGCACGCGCCGCGGATTGGGATGAAAGAGGCTCAGCATCAGCGGCCGCACCAGCAGGTTCGGATCGGTCACGAGATCGAGGTCGATCGTCCCGTCATAGGCGCCACCGCCGTAGACGACCCGATCGGCGTCGACGGTAACGACGCCGCTTCTGGTCTCGCTGATATCGACGAACTGGTCCTTCCCCGCATCCTCCTTGAAGGTCAGTTTCTCGTAGAAGCCACTGAAGGCGGGGTCTGCCACGAGCGGAATTGCGACCGCCGCGGCCAGCCCGAGCGCCCCGACGATTGCACGCTGTCGGCCGGGAATTCGACCGATGAACGCGACCGAGACAGCGGCGACCACGCCGACGATGCCGAGCAGGACCGAGATTTGCGCGATCGATAGGACATCCATCAGGACGAAGCCCGTGACCAGCGTGCCGGCGACAGAGCCCAGGATGTTGACGAGGTAGACCAGGCTGACCCCTGCGCCCGCTTGATCATCGGGAGCGATCCCGGAATGGCACAGCACCGGGAATGCCGAACTCGCGATCGACGTCTGCAGGAAAACCAGGATCAGCATGGGGACCGAGTATCCTAGGCTCGTCACCCCCAGATCGGCGCCGATCGGGAGGAGTGCGAACCCGAGCACGCTGCTCGCGAGAACCGCCATGGCGACGCTCTGCGCCGCTCGCGCCGGCGACAGGTCGTCCGTGCAGAGCCGCTGCCCGCGCAGCGATCCATTCGCGATTCCGCCGAGATAAGCGCCGAGAATCAGCGCGAACGCCATCGTGGTGTTGGTCGCGATCTCGAACGCCCGGAACCACACGATCTCATAGGAGAGCGAGACGTATCCCAGCACTCCGGCGATCGCGAGGACTCCCAGGAAGCGACGGGAGCGCGAGCGCGTCTCGTCGGCGTACACGATCGGCCGCGCGAGCCGGCTCGGTCCCGGCTCCGCTGCACTCCGCGAGCGCCACGCGGCGATCAATGCCATCGCCGCAACGGCGATATTGAGCGCCGCCGCCACGTGGATCGCGCCCTGCATGCCCGCGAGCTGCATCAGGCCCAGCGCGCACACGAAACAGGCGGCCGCCGAGCCCGCGGTATTGGCACAATAGAGGATGCCGACGGATTGCCCGACGTTGCGCCACTGACGCACCAGATGCCCGGCCAGGATCGGTAGCGAGGCACCCATGAAGAGCGTCGGCACGAACAGCAACGTCAAGGTCGCCGCCGTCGTTTCCGCGATCGGCAGCGTGATGGTCTCGGCGCCGACGAAACGGATCATCTGCAGCGAGAGCAAGCCGAAGAGCCCGATGATCAGCTCGACGAGGCCGAACAGGGTGAGCAGATTGATCGAGCGAGTGCGGGACATCCGGCCGCCGGCGATACTGCCGAGGCCCAATCCGAACAGGAACCCGGCGACGACGACCGTCACCGCCTCGATGTTCGTCCCATAGAGCGTGAAGAGCGCCCGCTGCCACGTCAGCTGGTAGATGAGCGCGGGAAAACCGGAGACGAAGAAGATCGCGGCCGCGAGCAGGCTTCGAGGTTGGGTGGCATCGATCGCCTCGCCCCTTGTCGTCTCGACGATCGACACGCTTTTCCCTTCCACCCGACAATTGCTGATGGAATCGCCGGGCCCATTTGATTACGCGGAATCCAACGAGCCGCCCGCATCAGAGCGGCCGCGCATTCTTCCAGGATCAGGGCTAACAGACGGTAAACCCGACCGACGTCAGGCGACCGCGGACTCCATGGCGGGGTCGATACTCAGCGCGCGCACGCGCCCGGGCGGGAGGCTCAGCAGGACCGTGGTGCCGCGGCCGACCGTACTCTCGACCTCGAGCACGCCACCATGCAGCTCAGCGAGCTTGCGGCTGAGCGGCAGGCCAAGCCCCGCAGTGGGCCCATGGCCGTCAGTCGCGTTGCGCGGCTGGCCGAATGGCTCGAAGATCCGGGCAATGTGGTCGATCTCGATGCCGACTCCGCTGTCGCGGACGGACACCTCGAGACCGCCCGACGCCGCGAGGGTGGCGACGAGCTCCACGCTGCCGCCCGCGCTCGTGAAGGCGATCGCGTTGCTAAGCAGATTGATCAGGATCTGCCTGAGCTTCCGCTCGTCGGCATAGATCGGCGGCAGCCGCGGATCCTTGTCGACCACCAGCTCGACGTCGCCCCGCGCCGCCATGTCGCGGACCAACACCAGGCAATCCGCGATCAGCTGGTCCATGTCGACGAAGTCCTCGGCCAGCTCCATCTTGCCGGCCTCGATCTTGGAGAGATCGAGCAGGTCGTTGACGAGATCGAGGAGGTGCATGCCGCTGCGGTTGATGTCGTCGGCATAGGCGCGATAGCGCGTGGACCCCACCGGGCCCAACGCCTCGCGCTGCATCATCTCGGAGAAGCCGATGATGGCGCTCAGGGGCGTGCGCAGCTCGTGGCTCATATTGGCGAGGAAGGTGGACTTCGCCAGGTTCGCGGCCTCGGCCTTGCGCTGAGCCTGCGAGCTCTCGGTCGCGAGCTTCTTGAGCTCCGCCGCCTGCTTGATGAGCCGGCCGCGCGACCATTCGAGCTCGCCGACGTTGCGCTTCAGCGTCTCGTTGGCGACCGCCGTGCGCTCGAGAAGATCGGCATTGGCGACCCGGAGCCGCACGCCCTGCAGGAACGAGGCATAGCTGTTGTGCGAGAGCGCGATCAGCACGACGGCGTAAGCCGCGAGCATCTCGGTCATGAACCAGTGCTGGGGATCGCCCGCGCGGCCGAACGCGATGATGAGCGGCGCGAGGCTCAGCAGGATGTAGCTTGCGCTTGCAAGCGGGATGCTCTGCAGGCTGACCAGCGAGGCTGCCGCCGTGCTGCCGACGACCAGCGCGAGCAGCACTTGGTGCGAGAGCGAATCCGCAGGGAACACGATCAGCGCGAAGAGGCCCCAGAGCCCGCCGCCCAATGCGGCGCAGAGGGTCACCCGACGGATCACGGAGGCATCGACATCGCGCCAGAAGGTCTCGTCGCGGCGCACCCACCACATCCAGGAGCCGACCGCAGTCAGCGCCAGCGTCAACATGAGCCAGCCGCCGAGCGCCAAGGGAGGCGTCACGTCGTCGAAAAACGCGACGGTCAGGAGCGAATTGAGCAGATTGGCGATCAGGATCGCCGGCACGTTGCGCACAAGAAGCCGCAGTTGGTCGAGACGGATCTCCTGCGAATCGGTCTCATGCGGCTTGGCTTCTGCTCTCATGAGCCTCGGGTAACAAGCGCGCGCTTAAGGTCGGGTTAAGTAGCGTGGGTGCCGGCGCGACGTTGGTGCACGATCAACCGGCGCGCGCTAAGCTGCCGCCGCAAAAGGCAATGGAAGACAAGGGCTTCCGCCGATTGTGAGCAATTTGAGATAACGGAATTTGGCGAAATCTTTAGGCGAAAAGCATGCAGGCCAGTGCGTGCCGCTCGCGTCGTCCTAGCGGTGCGGATCGGTCCAGCGCGCGACGCGGTAGCGTCCGTCCATGTGGCGAAGCCGCCGCGACAGCACGCGCATCACCGTGATCGCGAGGTGAGGCTGCCGCTCGACCAGCGTGAAGAACCGATCCTCGTCGATCTCGACGAGCTCGGATGCCGTGAGCGCGTAGACCGTGGCGCTCCGGGGCATCAGCTTCTCGACCAGCCCCATCTCGCCAATGACGCCGCCGCGCACGACGTCCTCATAGACCACGCTGCCGCTACGGATGCGCAGCACGCCGTCGCGCACCACGTACATCGACGTGCCGGGATCGCCTTCCTTGAACAGGATCTCGCCCGGCTGCAGCGCGATGATCTGCGGCTGGTCGCGGAACAC
>DATEGF010000264.1:0-17950 GCA_035280245.1 Allostellaceae bacterium | reverse complement strand
GCTGCTTCTCGCCGCCCGAGAGATTGTGGGGCCGGCGCCCCAGCAACGGTGCCAGGCGCAGGAGCTCCACCACGGCATCGAAGGTGAGCTTGGGATCGCGGGGTGCGCCCCGCGGCATGCCGTAGCCGAGGTTGCCGCGCACGGAATAATGCGGAAACAGGCGGCCTTCCTGGAACACATAGCCGAGGCGCCGCTGCTCGGGCCGCCGGTCGATGCCGTCGGTGGCGGAGAACAACACCTCGCCCTCGACCGCGATGCGGCCCCGGTCGGGACGCACCAGGCCCGCCAAGGCGTTGACCAGCGTCGTCTTGCCGGCGCCTGAGCGGCCGAAGAGGGCGGTGATGCCGGTTGCCGGAGCCGTGAATTGCGCGGCGAGCTCGAAATCGCCGAGCCGTCTCTGGACGTCGACCTCGATCATGCGGGCGTGCCGAGCCGCCTGGCGAGCCGGCGGGCCAGAAGCTCGGACGCAAGGAGTGCCACGAGGGAGAGCACCACGGAGATCACGGTCAGGCGGAAGGCCGCCGCGTCGCCGCCGGGCTGCTGGATCAGGCTGAAGAAGGCAAGCGGCAGGGTCTGCGTGACGCCCGGCAGGTTCGAGACGAAGCTGATGGTGGCGCCGAACTCACCCATGCTCCGTGCGAAGCCGAGGATGGCGCCGGCGAGCAGGCCCGGTGCCGTCAGCGGCAGTGTCACCGTGAAAAACACGCGTGCCCGGCTGGCGCCCAGCGTGAGCGCGGCGGCCTCGAGGCGTCGGTCGACCGCCTCCAGCGAAAGCCGGATCGCGCGCACCAGCAGGGGAAACGCCATCACCGCCGAGGCGAGCACGGCGCCCTTCCAGTTGAAGGCGAGCGTGATGCCGAAGGTGTCGAAGAGCCAGGCGCCGACCGCGCCGTGCCGCCCGAGCAGGACCAGCAGCGCGTAGCCCACCACCACCGGCGGCAGAACCAGCGGCATGTGGATGACGACATCGAGCAGCGTCTTGCCCGGAAACCGGCAGCGTGCCAGCAGCCACGCTGCGCCGAGGCCGAATGGCAGGCTGCAGAGCGTGCTTGCAATACCCACGCGCAAACTGAGCTCGATGGCCGCGAGCTCCGAAGGCGTAAGTGACATAGCGCCCGTGGGTCAGCGGGCGGCGTTCAGTCGCGCGAAGCCGCGCTCGAGATCGCCGATCAGGTCATCCAAGTCCTCGAGGCCGGCGTGGAGCCGGAGTGTCGGACCGCTCTCCCACTTCATGGCAGTGCGCATGCGCTCGGGATGCGTCGGCAGGATCAGGCTCTCGTAGCCGCCCCAGCTCGCGCCCATCCCGAAGAGCTCCATGCCGTCGAGCATGGGGGCGAGGGCCTTGGCTGAGATGTCCTTGCGCAACACGACGCCGAAGAGGCCCGAGGAGCCCGTGAAGTCGCGGCGCCAGAATTCGTGACCAGGGTGGCCGGGGAGCGCGGGATGGAGGACGCGCTCGACCTCTGGCCGCTTCTCAAGCCAGCGGGCAAGCGCGAGGGCTTGCTGCTCCTGATGGCGCATACGCACGCCGGCCGTCCGCATGCCGCGGAGCGCGAGGTAGACGTCATCCGGAGCCGCGTGATAGCCGAGCTCGGCCGCGGCCTGGCGCACCTTTGGGAAGCTCGCCTCGGTGCAAACCGTGAAGCCCATCATTACGTCGGAATGCCCGACGATGTACTTGGTGCCTGCGATGATGGAGACGTCGACGCCGAATTTGAGCGGCTGATAGAAGAGCGGCGAGGCCCAGGTGTTATCGAGCATGGTGGCAATGCCGCGGGACTTCGCGACCGCGACGATCGCCGGCACGTCCTGCACCTCGAAGGTGATGGAGCCCGGGCTCTCGAGATAGATCACCTTGGTATTGTCGCGGATCAGCGAGGCGATGCCCGAGCCGATCATCGGGTCGTAGAATGTGGTCTCGACGCCGAAGCGCTTGAGGAAGCCGCCGCAGAAGGCGCGCACGGGCCCATAGACGGTATCGACCATCAGCACGTGATCCCCGGTCTGCACGAAGCCGAGCACGGCCGCGTAGCAGGCAGCGGCGCCAGAGCAATAGGCGATTGCGCGCTCGCCGCCCTCCAGCGCTGCGACGGAATCCTCGAGCGCGAAGGTCGTCGGCGTGCCATAGCGGCCGTAGCTCACCACGCCCTTCTGGAAGCGCCGCTGCTGGCCCTCCTCGAGATGCGCCACGTTCGGATGCAGGATCGTCGAGGCGTGATAGACGGGCGGGTTCACCACCCCGAAATTCGCGTGCGGATTGGTCCCCGCGTGCGTGAGCAGCGTGTCGGGCTTTTGGGAATTGATGGCCATGAGGTTCCGTCGATAGGCAGAGACAGGGCCCGCATCTTGCCGTGCACGCTCATGCACGCAAAGCCCGTTGTGTGCAAGGCCGACGAGCAGACAGCATTGCGGCTCGCTCGGACGGCGTGTTAGCGTCCGGCAAAATCCAGTTCGGAAAGCGGAGGGGAAACCGCGCCGATGCTGAGAGTTGGGGGATTTGCTCAATTCAAACGGAGGTCTTGGTTATGAAGTCGATCAATCTGCTGGGCGTGGCGCTGGCCGTCGTGCTCGGGGCAACCCCGGCCCTCGCCGGCCCCACGCTCGACAAGATCAAGGCCGCGGGTGTCGTCACCTGTGGCGTGTCGACGGGTCTCGCGGGTTTCTCGATGGCGGATCAGCAAGGCAACTACACGGGTCTCGATGTCGACACCTGCCGGGCGATCGCGGCCGCCGTGCTGGGCGATGCCAAGAAGGCGAAGTTCGTTCCGCTCTCGGCGCAACAGCGCTTCACCGCGCTCCAATCCGGCGAGGTCGATATCCTCACCCGCAACACCACCGAGACGCTCGCACGCGAGGCCGATCTCGGTTTCAACTTCGCGCCCGTCACCTACTATGACGGCCAGGGCTTCATGGTAGCGAAGAAGCTGGGCGTGAAGACCGCGAAGGATCTGGGCGGCGCCACGGTCTGCGTGCAGCCGGGCACAACCACCGAGCTCAACCTCGCGGACTACTTCCGCACCAACAAGCTCGAGTTCAAGCCGCTGGTCATCGAGAAACTCGATGAGGTCGAGAACGCATTCTTCTCCGGTCGGTGCGACGCCTACACCACGGACCGCTCAGGTCTCGCGGCGACCCGCGTCTCGAAGGCGCCCAGTCCCGACGACTACGTGATCCTGCCGGAAGTGATCTCCAAGGAGCCGCTGGCGCCCGCCGTGCGCACCGGCGACGACGAGTGGCTGCACATCGCGAAGTGGGTGGTCTATGCCCTCATCGACGCCGAGGAGAAAGGCGTCACGTCCAAGAACGTCGACCAGATGCTGACCAGCGACGACCCCGAGGTGAAGCGCATGCTGGGTGCGACGCCCGGGATGGGCAAGTCACTGCACCTCGACGAGAAGTGGGCTTACAACGCGATCAAGCAGATCGGCAACTACGCCGAGATCTTCGACCGGAACGTCGGCAAGAACTCGCCCCTCAAGCTCGACCGCGGCATCAACGCCCTCTGGACCAACGAGGGCTTGATGTACGCGATGCCGATCCGCTGAGGCGAGACAGGGTCGCTCCGGCACAGGGACCGGGGCGACCTCGTTCCGCAATGACGGTAATGCTCCGTCATCGGCCGCCAGGGGGACTGCGCCATGACTGCTGACGTCCATGGATCGATGTCCGGCTCCGCCGGCGGTCGGTGGTGGGGACATCCGCGCGCGCGGTCCTTGATCTATCAGATCGGCGCCGTCGCGTTGGTCACGGTGATCATCGCGTATTTCGCGCACAACGCCGCGGTCAACATGGCGCGCCAGGGCATCGCGGCCGGGTTCGGCTTCCTGAGCCGCGAGGCCGGGTTCGAGATCAGCACCACGCTGATCTCCTACACGCCGGCGGATACCTATGGCCGAGCGCTGCTCGTCGGCCTCCTCAATACGCTCGTGGTCGCAGCGATCGGCTGCGTGCTGACGACGATCTTCGGCGTGCTCCTGGGTATCGCGCGGCTCTCGAGCAATTGGCTCCTGCGGCAGGTGACACTCTGGTACGTCGAGATCTTCCGGAATACGCCACTGCTCCTGCAGCTCGTGGTCTGGTGGGATCTGCTGCGCATCAGCGCGCCGGGGCCGCGGCAGGCGTTGCAGATCCTGCCCAATGTCTTCGTCTCCAATCGCGGTCTCGCCTATCCGGTGCCGGTCGGAAACGAGATCTATATCTGGATGCTGGTCGCCGCGCTGATCGGCGTCTCCCTCACGATCCTGATGGCGCGCTGGGCGAAGCGGCGGCAGGAGCGTACCGGCGAGCAGTTCCACACGATCCTCGCGGGTTGCGCACTCATCCTTCTGCCGCCGCTCGCGGTGTTCCTCGCCGGCGGCGCACCGCTCGAGTTGGACAAGCCCGCGCTTGCCGGCTTCAATTTCAAAGGGGGCGCGATCATCGGGCCCGAGTTCGCAGCATTGCTCTTCGGCCTGGTCGCAAACACCTCCGCTTTCGTCGCAGAGATCGTGCGCAGCGGCATCCAGGCCGTGAGCTGGGGCCAGACCGAGGCGGCGGGCGCGCTCGGTCTTCGGCGAGGCCAGGCATTGCGCCTGGTGATCCTGCCGCAGGCGATCCGCGTCATCATTCCGCCGATGACCAGCGAATACCTGAGCCTCACCAAAAACAGCTCGCTCGCGGTCGGCATCGGGTTCGCGGATTTCGTCTCGGTGGCCAACACCGAGATGAACCAGACGGGACAGGCGATCGAGGTAATCGCCATCCTGATGGCGGTCTACCTCACCATCAGCCTCGCGATCTCGGCCTCGATGAACTTCTATAACCGGTTCATGGCTCTGGTGGAGCGCTGAGCCATGACCGACATCACGCACGACGTCTCCAGCGATTTCGTCGAGCCGCGCCGCGGTCTTGTCGAGAAGGCCTCGGAATGGGCGCGAACCAATCTCTTTAACAGCGTTCTCAATAGCCTTCTCACCCTCGTCATTGCCTACGGACTGGTTCGGCTCGCGATCCCGCTCTTCAATTGGGCGATCGTGGACGCCACCTTCTCGGCGCCCAATGACACCGTGTGCAAAGCGAAAGGCGGCGCCTGCTGGGCCTTTATCGCGGACTGGGCGAACTTCCTGTTATTCGGCCGGTTCCCAGCGCCCGAGCGCTGGCGCCCCGCTCTGGTGATCGCGATCTTCGTCGCGCTGATGCTCGTGAGCTCGCGAGCACGCCTCAGCGGCAAGGCGCTGTTGGGCATGTGGGCTGCCGGCGTCGCAGTGTCGATCGCGCTCATGTTCGGTGGCTTTCTCGGCATGGAGTACGTCGAGACCGACCTGTGGAACGGCATTCCACTGAATCTCCTGCTCACCATCGGTGGATGCGGCGTCGCCTTCCCCGTCGCGATTCTCGCTGCACTGGGTCGTCGCTCGAGGATGCCGGCGATTCGTTGGATCTCCATCGGGTACATCGAGCTGATCCGCGGCGTGCCGCTGATCACCGTGCTCTTCATGGCGACCGTCATGGTGCCGCTGTTCCTGCCGAGCGGCGTCACGATCGCGAAGCTCTGGCGAGCCGAGGTGGCCTTCACGCTGTTCTTCGGCGCCTATCTCGCCGAGGCGATCCGCGGCGGCCTCCAGGTTATTCCGCGCGGTCAGTACGAGGCCGCCGACGCGCTGGGGCTCGGCTACTGGCGCAAGACCTGGCTCGTGATCCTGCCGCAGGCGCTCACGATCTCGATTCCATCACTGGTCAACACCAGCATCAGCGCCTTCAAGGATACGGTGTTGATCACGGTCGTCGGCATCTTCGACGTGCTGGGCGACGTCAACAATGCGATGAACGCGCCGGAATGGCGCAGCGCTTATTGGGAGGGCTACAGCTTCGTCGCTCTGATATTTTTTGCAGTCTGCTTCTACATGTCGCGCTACAGTCAGCGCCTCGAGCGGAGCTTGAGCCGCGCGCGGCCGGGGCCACGGAGGAATTAGTCATGGCAGTCCAGCAGAATACGGCAGCCAAGGCCGCCGGCCAGTCGATGATCGAGCTGCGCAATGTCAACAAGTGGTACGGGGATTTCCACGTTCTCAAGGACATCAACCTCGAGGTACGCAAGGGCGAGAAGGTCGTGGTATGCGGACCCTCGGGCTCCGGCAAGTCCACCATGATCCGCTGTATCAACCGCCTCGAGGAGCACCAGAAGGGCCAGATCTTCGTCGACGGCATGGAGCTCACCGGCGACGTCAAGCACGTCGAGGCGATCCGACGCGAGGTCGGCATGGTGTTCCAGCAGTTCAATCTGTTCCCGCACCTGACCGTGCTGCAGAACCTCACGTTGGCGCCGATCTGGGTGCGCAAGATGCCGAAGAAGGAAGCCGAGGAGCTCGCCATGCAGCTCCTCGCGCGCGTCAAGATCCCCGAGCAGGCGAACAAATACCCGGGGCAGCTCTCGGGCGGTCAGCAGCAGCGCGTCGCGATCGCGCGGTCCCTCTGCATGAAGCCCGAGGTGATGCTGTTTGACGAGCCCACCTCCGCGCTCGATCCCGAGATGATCAAGGAAGTGCTCGACGTCATGATCAACCTCGCGCAAGAGGGCATGACCATGATCTGCGTCACGCACGAGATGGGCTTCGCCCGCACGGTCGCCGATTCCATGATCTTCATGGACCGCGGCCAGGTGGTCGAGGTGGCCCCGCCCAAGGAATTCTTCGCCAACCCCAAGAGCGACCGCACCAAGCTGTTCCTGAGTCAGATCTTGTCGCACTGAGACCGCGGCTCGCCGGCGCTGCAGGGGGTTTCGTCATGGACTTCAGATCTCTTCACATCGCTGCTGCGACCCTGCTCGTTATCGTGCTCGCGTCGGCGGGCGCGGCGGCCCAGAGCAAGGTCTCCGGTGTCTTCAAGGGCAATGACAAGCCAGCGACGCTCACCCAGGTGACGGCGCACAAAGGCGAGGAGTCAGGGAAGCCCGTCACAATCCTGGTGTTCTCGAGCAAGGATCAAGCGGGCGACGCCAAACCGGCTTTCGACGCTTTGTTCGGCAAACTCGGCGATGCGCTGGTGGTGAAGGTGTTCGCCGACGGTCAAGTCTACAGCGGCGACATCGTGCACTCGAACCTCGATGCGCCCGGTGGTTCGATCCAGACGTTCGGCGTCCTGAAGATCCCCGACTACAAGCTGGCGGATGGCAAGATCTCGGGCCACTTGACGTCGAACGGCCCGCACGAGTTCCACGACCTCAAGTGGGAGATCGATCTCACCTTCGAGACCGGCGCGCCGTAGAGTCTAGGTGACTGCCGGCAGTAGCGGGTGCTTGAGGTCGCGCGGCAGCACGCCCAGGACGCGCGGGTCGTCGAAGGTCACGGGGCGGCGCTTGTAGACCCTGAAACCGCATTTCTGATAGAGGCCGAGGGCACGCGGGTGGTCGTAAGTGCATGTGTGCACCCAGGCCCGCCGCGTGCTGCCGAGCCAAGCAGTATCGATCGCGGAATTCAGGAACCAGGCGCCGAAGCCGCGGCCGATGAACTCCGGCACCAGGCCGAAGTAGGCGAGCTCTGTGTCGCCGCTCTCGGCGCGCACCAGCTCGAAATATCCCGCGGGCGAGCCCCAGGCATGGAGCACATAGATCTCGACGTCGGGCCGCGCCAATAACTCCGCAAGCTGCGCATCGCTCCAGATGCGGCGCTCGTACCAGAGCCAGGGCTCGCCCACGACGTTGTAGAGGTAGCGGTAGAACGAGGCCGTGCAGCGCTCCGCGCGCATCAACGCGAGTTTCGCCGCGGGCACCGGCGCCGGCGGGCGCGCCGGCTTCGCGGTCATCTCGAGGTAGGTGACGACGTCCGAGAGCTTCGCCGGTGGCGCGCTGGTCACGAGGCCGGGCCCGGCTCCACCGGGGTGTCGCCGGGCGCGCCCCACTCGGTCCAGGAGCCGTCATAGACCGAGGCCTCGGGCCAGCCGATGAGATGGAGCCCGAAGGCGAGCGCGCAAGCGCTGACGCCTGAGCCGCAACTCGCGATGATGGGTCGGTCCGGACGCAGCCCTGCCGCGCGAAAGCGCTGCTCAAGCGCATCGGCGGGCAGCGGGATCTTGGTGGCGGGATCGACCAGCTGGTCGTAGGGCAGGTTGCGGCTCCCGGGAATGTGACCGCTCCGCAACCCCGGGCGCAGCTCCGGCATGGTTCCCTCGAAACGGCCCTGGGCGCGCGCGTCGATGATCTGCTCGCGATGGCCACCGATGGTGCGGCGCACGGCCTCTTTGTCGCGCACGAGCTCCGGATGGAAGCGCGGCGTAAAATTGGTCGACGCGAGCCGTGGCACCTCCGCCGTGACCGGCCGGCCCTCCGCCGACCACTTGGCAAGTCCGCCGGCGAGGACGACGACGTCGTCGTGGCCGAACACGCGCAGCATCCACCAGACCCGGCACGCCGCCATGCTCCAGCCCGTGGCGTCATAAGCGACGACCCGCTGTCCATCCCCGATGCCGAGCCGACTCACATGCGCGGCGAATTCCTCGGGCTTGGGCAACATGTGGGGCAACGAGCTCGAGCGGTCCGCGATCTCGTCAATATCGAAGAAGGGCGCGCCGACAATGTGGCGCTTGGCGTAATCCTCGCGGGCGGTCGGTGCGACGCCCGGCATCTTGAAGGAGCCGTCGACGACACGGACCGCGGGGTCATCCAAGTGCGCCGCCAGCCACTCGGTGGAAACCAGGGAGTCCGGATGGACGTATGCCATGGGTTTCGCTCTCTCAACTCGCGAAGGCGAGATTGACGCGCCGATTCTGCCGGCCCTTGTTCTCGATCTTGGTGACCTCGACGCGGCCGATCTCGCCGGTGCGGCGGATGTGCGTGCCGCCGCAGGGCTGCAGATCGATCCCGGCGATATCGAGGAGCCGAACCTTACCGAAGCCGGTCGGCGGCTTCACCGACATGGTCCGCACGAGATCCGGCTGCGCCGCGAGCTCCTCGTCGGTGATCCAGCGGGGCGTCACTGTGTGGTCCGCGGTGATGAGCGCGTTCAGCTTGTCCGTGATCACGGCCTTGTCGAGCGCCTCGCCGGGCACGTCGAAATCGAGCCGCGCCTTGCCATCGGAGATCTGCCCGCCGGTGACGGCGCCCGGCACCACCGCGCAGAGGAGGTGCAGGCAGGTGTGCATGCGCATGAGGCGATGCCGCCGCTCCCAATCGATCTCAGCCGTAACCTTCTCGCCGACGGCGGGGAGAGCGCTGCCAGGCGCGGGAACATGCAGCACGTCATCAAGGCTGTCCCCTTTCCGGGCATCGGCAATCGCGACCATGCTGCGGTCGGCGCGCTTCAGTGCGCCGGTGTCGCCGGGCTGGCCGCCGCCCAGCGGGTAGAACACCGTGCGATCGAGCCGGATGCCGCGCTCGTCGACCGCTACCACCGTCGCCTCGCAGCTTCGGAGGTAAGCATCGTCGCGGAACAGCAGCTCGGCCATCAGTGCTTCTCCGTGGCTTGCGTGTCCATCCACTCGGGCACGGGCAGGTTCTTGGAGCGCAGGAACTCCGGATTGAACAGCTTCGACTGATAGCGCGTGCCGTAGTCTGCGAGGACGGTCACGATGGTGTGACCGGGGCCGAGCTCCTTCGCGGCCTTGATCGCCCCCACGATATTGATGCCCGTCGATCCCCCGAGGATCAGGCCCTCCTCGGTCACGAGCCGGAACAGCACCGGGAGCATCTCCTCGTCGGTCACCTGGAACCAGCCGTCGATCGGCGCGCCCTCGAGATTCTTGGTGATGCGGCCCTGGCCGATCCCCTCGGTGATCGAGTTGCCCGTAGCCTTGAGCTCGCCGCGGGCGTAGTGGCCGTAGATCGCGGAGCCCATGGGGTCCGCGAGATAGATCCGGACCTTTTGACTGCGGCTCTTGAGCGCCATGCCCGTGCCCGCAAGCGTGCCGCCCGTGCCGACCGAGGCCACGAACGCGTCGACCTTGCCGTCGGTCTGTGCCCAGATCTCCGGACCCGTGGTCTCGATATGCGCGCGTCGGTTGGCGACGTTGTCGAACTGGTTCGCCCAGATGGCGCCCTTGGGCTCGCTCGCCGCGATCTCCTTCGCGAGCGTCTCGGAATAGCGCACGTAGTTGCCGGGATTGGCGTAGGGCACCGCCGGCACCAGGCGAAGGTCGGCGCCGCAGAGGCGCAGCATGTCCTTCTTTTCCTGGCTCTGGGTCTCCGGCATCACGATGACGCTGCGGTAGCCGCGGGCGTTCGCGACCAGCGCGAGCCCGATACCGGTATTCCCCGCGGTGCCCTCGACGATGACGCCGCCCGGCCGCAGCGTGCCGCGCTCCTCGGCGTCACGCACGATGAAGAGCGCCGCACGGTCCTTGACGGAGCCGCCGGGATTGAGGAACTCGGCCTTGCCGAGGATCGTGCACCCGGTCTCTTCCGAGGCGCGGTGCAGCTTGATGAGCGGCGTATTGCCGATGGAGCCGAGGAAACCGTCTCGTACCTGCATGGGCGTACTCTGTGGGGTGTGAGCAAGCGCTCTTATGCCGAAGACTAGCGAGCGGGCAGGGGTCGATCAAGGCATGGCAGCTGCGCGATTGACGGGACCGCGCGACCGATCCCACACTTGGCAAAAGGCGCGCGGCGCCGGGAAGGACCAAGAGGGAGGCTCATATGAGGATTTCGAAAACGTCACTGGTGGCGATCCTGCTGGGAAGCGCGGCCATGGCCCTTGCCAGCGCTGCCAACGCCGACACGCCCAAGGACACCGTGGTGATGGCGAAGCAGATCGACGACATCATCTCGCTCGATCCCGCGGAGGCCTTCGAGTTCTCCGGCGGCGAGGTCAATGGCAACGTCTACGAGCGCCTGGTCTACTACGACGTCAAGAATGTCTCGAAGATGTTCGGCGCGCTCGCGGAGAGCTACGGCGTCGGTCCCGACGGCAAGACCTACACATTCAAGGTAAGGCCCGGGATCAAATTCTCCTCCGGCGACCCCGTCACCGCCGAGGATGTCGTCTACTCGATCCAGCGCGCCGTGATCATGAACAAGACGCCAGGCTTCATCCTGACCCAGTTCGGCTTCACCAAGGACAACGCCAAGGACCGGATAAAGGCGACGGACGCCATGACGGTCACACTGGAGACCGACAAGAAATACGCGCCGAGCTTCTTCTATTACTGCCTCACGGCGGGCGTCGCCTCGATCGTGGACGGCACCGTGGTGAAGCAGCACGAGCAGAACGGCGATTTCGGCAACGACTGGCTCAAGACCCATTCCGCGGGCACCGGGCCTTATATGCTCCGGTCCTGGAAGGCGAACGAGAGCTACGTGCTCGACGCCAATGCCAACTATCACGGCAAAGCTGCGCTCACGCCGCACGTGTTCGTGCGCCACGTGAAAGAGGTCGCGACTCAGCGGCTGCTGCTGGAGAAGGGCGACATCGATTACGCCCGCAACCTCGGCAAGGACGAGCTGGAGGCAGTGCACGCCAATCCCGACATCGCCTTCGACCAGGGCGAGAAGGGCGCCATCATGTATCTCGGGCTCAATCAGAAGAACGAGAACCTGAAAAAGCCCGAGGTGATCGAGGCGCTCAAATATCTGGTCGACTACGACGGCATCCAGACGAATATCCTGAAGGGCGTGCGCGAGGTGCATCAGTCCTTCTTGCCGGCGGGTTTCCTCGGCGCGATCGGTGACAAGCCCTACAAATTCGACCTCGCCAAGGCGAAGGGGCTGCTGGCCAAGACGGGGCTTGCCGACGGCTTCTCGGTCAAGATGGACGTGCAGGGGCAGTACCCCTTCATTGACGTCGCACAAGCCCTACAGGCGAGCTGGGCACAAGCGGGCATCAAGGTCGATCTCATCCAGGGTGACAGCAAGCAGGTCATCACCAAGTACCGCGCGCGCAACCACGAGATCGTGATGCTGGAGTGGGGACCGGATTACCAGGATCCGCATACGAACGCGCAGACCTTCGCGTCGAACTTCGACAACTCCGACAGCTCGCCGACGAAGACACTCGCCTGGCGTAATTCCTGGGACATTCCGGACATGAGCAAACGGACCCAGGCGGCGGTCGAGGAGCCGGACGCCGAGAAGCGCGCCACCATGTACCAAGACCTGCAGCGCGAGCACCAGAAGATCGGCCCCTTCGTGATCATGTTCGAGCAGATCGAGGTCGCCGCGCATCGCAAGAGCGTCGATGGCTTCACCATCGGTCCAGGCTTCGACAGCAACTGGTACTCGGGCATCAAGAAGAACTGATGGTCGCCGCGGCGCCGGCGGCTCCGAGGCGCGCGACCCCGCTCGCGCTTAAACGCGCACGCGGGGTCCTGCGCTTCGTGGGCACGGTGGCGCTGACCTTCATCGGCCTGCTGCTGGTCACGTTCCTGATTGGGCGCGTGGTGCCGATCGACCCGGTGCTGGCCGCGGTCGGCGACCGCGCGCCGCAAGAGGTCTATCTCCGCGTCCGCAGCGAGCTCGGTCTCGATCAGCCGCTTTACGTCCAGTTCTACCGCTATGTCGCAGCGGTCCTGCACGGCGACCTCGGCAAGTCCGTGCTCACCTCAAATCCCGTGCTCGCGGATATCGAGCGCTTCTTTCCCGCGACCTTCGAGCTGGCGACACTCGCGACCCTGATCGGTGTCGTGCTCGGCATTCCCGTCGGCGTGCTCGCGGCCGTGCGGCAGAACCGCTGGGTCGACCAGATCATCCGCGTCCTCGGCCTGCTCGGTTATTCCGTACCGGTGTTCTGGCTCGGCCTGATGGGGCTGGTGCTGCTCTATGTGCATCTCGGCTGGGTCGCAGGGCCTGGCCGGCTCGACGTGTTCTACGAAGATGTGGTCGACCCCAGGACCGGCGTGATCCTGATCGACAGCGCGCTCGCGGGGAACTGGGAGGTGTTCCGCAATGCCTTCGGTCACCTCATCCTGCCGGCCTCGATTCTGGGCTACTTCTCGCTTGCCTATGTGAGCCGCATGACGCGGAGCCTGATGATCGAGCAGCTACGCCAGGAATACGTGGTGACCGCGCGGGTCAAGGGCCTGAGCGAGGCGCGGGTGATCTGGCGTCACGCGCTCGGCAACGTGATGGTGCCGCTGGTGACGGTGGTGGCACTTTCCTATGCCAATCTGCTGGAAGGCTCCGTGCTCACCGAGACCGTGTTCGCCTGGCCGGGGATCGGCCAGTACATCACGAACTCGTTGCTCAACGTCGACATGAATGCCGTCCTCGGCGGCACCCTCGTGGTGGGGACGGTGTTCGTGGGCCTCAACCTGCTCTCGGACGCGCTCTACCGCGCGCTCGACCCGAGGGCGCGATGACCGCCGAGGTCGCGGCACCCCGCGGCTGGCACGCCTGGCTCACGGCGGAAGCGCCGAGCTCGCGGCTCCACGCGCGGCTGGTGCGGCTCTATGGCACCGCGGGCGTCTTTGCGCGCAATCCGCTCGCTCTCCTGGGCCTCGGCATCGTGGTGCTGCTGGTGGTGATGGCGCTGGTCGCGCCGTTGCTCGCTCACGGCGACCCCTCGGCGCAGGACCTCTCGCGGCGGCTTCGCCCGCCGAGCGCCGTATACTGGTTCGGCACCGACGAGCTCGGCCGCGATATCTATACACGCATCCTCTACGGCGCGCGGATCACGCTCGGCATCGTTGCGCTCGTGGTGATCATCGTGGCGCCGATCGGGCTGCTGGTCGGCTGTCTCGCCGGCTACCTCGGCGGATTCGTTGACACCGTGTTGATGCGGGTCACGGATATCTTTCTGGCCTTCCCGCGTCTCATCCTCGCGCTCGCCTTCGTGGCGGCGTTGGGACCGGGCATCGAGAATGCGATCATCGCGATCTCGCTGACGGCCTGGCCGCCCTATGCGCGGATCGCGCGTGCGGAGACATTGCTGTTGCGGGAGAGCGACTTCATCAATGCGGCACGCCTCCTGGGCGCGGGACCGTGGCGCATCGTGTTCCTGCACGTGATGCCGCTCTGTCTCTCCTCGATGATCGTGCGCGTCACCCTCGACATGGCCGGCATCATCCTGACCGCCGCGGGTCTCGGCTTCCTCGGACTCGGCGCGCAGCCACCGTCGCCGGAATGGGGTGCCATGATCTCCGCCGGCAGAAAATTCGTCCTGGACCAGTGGTGGGTGGCGGCCTTCCCGGGGCTCGCGATCTGCATCGTGAGCCTCGGGTTCAACTTGCTGGGTGACGGGCTCCGTGACGTATTGGATCCCAAGCAGCGATGACCGCGCCGCTTCTCGACATCGCCGATCTTCACGTGTCGTTCCGCACGCCCCGCGGCGTGCTCGAGGCGGTGCGCGGCGTGAGTTTCGCCATGGGCCGCGAAAAGCTCGGCATCGTCGGCGAGAGCGGCTCCGGCAAGACACTGACGGGCCGCTCGATCCTGCGACTGCTGCCCGGCGCCGCCGAGCTTCATGCGAAGCGGCTCACATTCGACGGGATCGACCTCTTGCGGGCGACATCAGCTGAGCTGCGCGATCTCCGCGGCCGCCGCCTCGCCATGGTGATGCAGGATCCGAAATTCTCGCTCAATCCCGTGATGACCGTGGGCGACCAGATCGCCGAGGCCTATCTCGCGCACTCCAGAGTGAGCCGCGCCGAGGCGCGGGAGAAGGCGCTTCACATGCTCGAGGCCGTGCGCATCCGCGATCCCGGCCGGGTCTATGCGCTTTATCCATACGAGGTGTCCGGTGGCATGGGCCAGCGGATCATGATTGCGATGATGCTGGCGCCCGATCCGGATTTGCTGGTGGCGGATGAGCCGACCTCCGCGCTCGACGTCACCGTGCAGATGCAGGTCCTGGCGATCCTCGACGACCTCGTGAGCGAGCGGGGGATGGGGCTGGTGTTCATCAGCCACGATCTCACCCTGGTCGCATCCTTCTGCGACCGCGTGTTGGTGATGTATGGTGGCCGCCTGGTCGAGACGCTTGACGCGCGTGAGCTCGGCCGCGCGCAGCATCCGTATACGCGGGGCCTCTTGGCCTGTCTGCCGCAGCTCTCGGGCACCGAGGGCGATCTCCCCGTCCTGAGCCGCGACCCCGCCTGGCTCGAGGCGCCATGATCGAGGTCGGCGATCTCGTTGTCGATTTCGGCGAGACGCGCGCGGTCGATCGCGTCTCCTTCAAGGTCGCGGCCGGCGAGGCCTTCGGGATCGTCGGGGAATCCGGCTCCGGTAAATCCACCGTGCTGCGCGCGCTCTGCGGACTCAATCGTCATTGGTCCGGCCGGATGATCATCGAGGGCGCGCAGCAGGGTCCCGTGCGCTCGCGCGCCTTTCACCGGCGACTGCAGATGGTATTCCAGGACCCCTACGCGTCACTGCATCCGCGCCAGACCGTCGATCGCGCGCTCGCGGAGCCACTCCGCATTCACGGCCTCGACGATCACGAGCGGCGCATCTCGCGCGCGCTCCGCGAGGTCGGCCTCGGACCCGAGCACCGGTTCCGCTACCCGCACCAGCTCTCGGGCGGGCAGCGGCAGCGCGTCGCGATCGCGCGCGTGCTGATCCTGGAGCCCACGATCCTGCTTCTCGACGAGCCCACCTCGGCGCTCGACGTCTCCGTGCAGGCTGAGATTTTGAACCTGCTCCAGCGCATTCGGCGCGAGCGCAAGCTCACCTACATCCTCGTGAGCCATAATCTCGCGGTCGTGGCGCATCTCTGCGCGCGCGTGGCGGTGATGAACCGCGGCCGTTTCATCGAGGCGCTCGATGTCGCGGCGCTCCGCGCGCATCGCACGCAGCAGCCTTACACGGCGCAGCTCCTGCGCGCGAGCGAAGGCTACGACCGCCAAGCCGCTGAGGCGCTAGTCACCTACGATTGATCAAAAAAAAGAATGCGGCCGGTCGGGACGGCCGCAGTCAAGGGAGGATTGTTCACGACGCCGGGCAAAAGCGCCGCGAGCACAGGGTTTTTATCGCGTCTCGCAGCCGCGGATGCCGCGAGCGCGAGGAGACCCTATCCCAGTCAATCGCCCATCGCGCGAGGCAAAGATGTGTCATTCACCCGACGGTCGGGTTGCGCGCAGCAGTGGCAGATCGATGCGCATGAGGAGACCGTGCGGTGGACGGTTCTCGGCGCGGATCGTACCGCCGAGCGCCTCGATATTTCTGCGCGCGATCCAGAGACCGATGCCGAAGTGCGAGGCTTGTCCCTCCATGCCGGGACGCCGCGAGAAATATCGATCGAAGATGCGCTCGAGATTCTCGGGCGCGACACCCGGTCCGGTGTCGGCGATGGTGACTTCGGCCATGCGGTCGCTGCGATCGAGGCGCACCTCGATGCTGCCGCCCTTGGGCGAGAAGGAGAGGGCGTTGTCGACGATGTTCTCCAGCACCGTCTCGATCATCTCCTCGTTGGCATAGATGATCACACCCGAGGGAATGTGCCCGTCGAGCGCGAGCTGCCGCTCCGCGATCGCATCCGCATGCGCGTGCAGCAGGCGATGCAGCAGCATCGAGAGATTGACGGCCGTGCGCGGCGTGTTGATGAGATCGGCGGCGGCCTCGTCGAGGCGTCGGGCCGATGAGACGAGCCCGTCGAGACGGTCGAGCGAGTTCTCGATCAGGCCGAGCGCGCGCTGGCCACGGGGGTTGTCGGGCGGAATCGAGCGGCTCAGCGGCTCGAGCGATTGCCGGATCACGGCGATCGGCGTCTTGAACGCATGCGCGTTGTCCTCGGCGGTGCGCCGGATCTCGCGCGCAGACGCATCGAGCGCGGACACCATGCGGTCGAACTCGGTCGCGACGTCTCCGAGCTCCGGCACCTCGGTCTCGCCCGCGAAGGAAACGCCGGGGCGACGCTCGCGGATGGCGCGGGCCCGCTCGGCGAAGCGATTGAGGCCACGGCGCACGCCCCAGAAGGTGCTGAGCGTCACCACGGCCATCACGAGGTAGATGATCGCGGCGATCCGCACCTCCGGCGCCATCCAATAGGGTCGCCCAAGATGTGAGCCGAGATAGCTGCCGGCGGCGAACGACGTGACCACCGCCCAGCAGCCCGACGGCACCTTGATCGGCGTCACCGAGGTCACGACCTCGTCCTCGGCACCTTGCGTGCTGTAGCGGAATGCATAAGGAAGCTCGCCCTCGCAAGTCTGAGAGAGCTTGTCGAGCACACCCTGCTGCGCGAGCTCGGCGCGCTCGTTGTCGAGCTGTGTGGTCGAGACCGTAGGCCAGGACGCAACATAGTAGAACGCGGTCTGATCGGTCGGCCGGTAGATCACCTTGACCCGCGTCGTCTCGCCCGCGAAGCGCTGAAGCTGGTTGCCGAGATCGGGGATCGACGGCTTCTCCGTGGCGCCGAGGATCGGCAGCAGCGCTTGCGCCATCACGCGGCCTTCCTCGCGCACCTCCTGCAGGAGGAGGGTGGCGGCGGCCTCGTCGGCGGCGCGGAACTGGTCGTAGACGATCAGCGGCACCGCCAGGAAGATGACAAACAGCAACGCCGCTTTCACCGAGAGCGAGCGATGGAAACGCCAACGCCGGCGGCTTCGCGCCGCCGGCCGGCCGGCCGCTGTCGCCGCTCTAGGCGGCGACGGTCCAGCGGTAGCCAAATCCGGCGTAGTTGTGGATTTCATCAAATCCGGGGTCGACATCCCTGAACTTCTTGCGGATGCGTTTAATGAAGGTACGGACATTGGCGCGATAGCCGTCAGCGCCGCTACCCGCGAGGAAGTCCTTGCCATGGACGAGGTCGTAGAGCTCGCGATAGGAGGCGTCCTCGCCAGGCTTGAGCGCGAGCTGCGAGACCATGCGGAACTCGGTCAGCGTCAAGTCGACGGCGGTGCCTTTCCAGAAGGCGCGGTTGATGTCGAAGCGCAGCTCGAGCGCGCCCAGGCGCACCTGCGGCGGCGGCTGTTGCGGAGAGGCGCTCGGCACCGGCCGCTGGCCCTCGGCGATCAGCTCGATACGCCGCACCAGGATCGAGAGGCGCCGCGACTTGTCGATGAAGTCCACCGCGCCGCCCGCCAACGCCGCCTCCTCGTAGATGTCGTCGCT
>DATEGF010000263.1:0-5866 GCA_035280245.1 Allostellaceae bacterium | reverse complement strand
GCCGGCGACGCCGCGCGCCGGCGCGCCCTCGAGCGCGTCGTCGGCAAGACCGTCTCCGCTCTGGTGGAGCAACCCGCCACGGGCCGCAGCGAGCACTATCTGCCGGTGCGCTTGCCCGCGGGCGCGATCGAAGGCGAGGTGCGCACGCTGCGCATCGTCGCCGCCGACGACGCTGCACTCATCGCCGAGGGTGCCGCGTGAGCGAGGCCAAGGGCGGCTGGTTCTCGCGTCTCCGGCAAGGGCTCGCGCGCTCCTCGGCGAAGCTGAGCGGCGGCATCGCTGACATTTTCGCGAAGCGGCGGCTGGACGATGCGACGCTCGGCGAGCTCGAGGAGCTCCTGATCGGCGCCGATCTCGGCGTGAGCCTCGCTTCCGAGGCCACAGAGACTCTGCGGCGCACGCGATTCAATCAAGAGGTGACGCCCGAGGAGATCCGCGCGAGCCTCGCCGAGGACATCGTGCGCCGGCTCGCGCCCGCCGCGACGCCGCTCGCGATCGATCACACCTCGCTGCCCTTCGTCATGCTGGTGGTGGGTGTCAACGGCAGCGGCAAGACCACCACCATCGGCAAGCTCGGAAAGCAATTCCGCGAGGCCGGCTGGTCCGTGCTGATGGCGGCGGGTGACACATTTCGCGCGGCGGCGGTGGAGCAGCTCAAGATCTGGGGCGAGCGCGCGGGTGTGCCGGTGGTCGCGAAAGAGACCGGCGCTGACGCCGCGGGTCTTGCCTTCGAGGCGGTGGAGCGCGCCCGGCGCGAGGGCATCGATGTCGTGTTGATCGACACGGCGGGCCGGCTCCAGAACAAGTCCGATCTGATGGCCGAGCTGCAGAAGGTCGTCCGCGCGATCCGGAAGGCCGACCCGCGGGCGCCGCAATCGGTCCTCTTGGTGCTCGACGCCACGGTCGGCCAGAACGCGCATCAGCAGGTCGACATCTTTCGCAGCATGGTGGGCGTCACCGGCCTTGCCATGACCAAACTCGACGGCACCGCCAAAGGCGGTGTCCTGGTGGCGGTCGCCGAGAGGTTCGGCCTCCCCATCCACTTCGTCGGCGTCGGCGAAGCCGCCGACGACCTTCGCCCCTTCGACGCCCAAGCTTTCGCGCGCGGCCTCGTGGGCCTCGACGCATAACATGGAGAGAGCCATGGCCGAGCCGCGCTTCAAGACGCTCACACCCGAGACCATGACGCCAGAGCAGCGACACGTGGCGGACTCGATCGTCAAGGGGCCGCGCGGCGGCATGCGCGGGCCGTTCAATGCGCTGCTGCGGAGCCCCGGCCTCGCCGATGCCGCGCAGAAGCTCGGCGAGCACGTGCGCTTCAAGATGACGATGCCGGCGCCGCTCCGCGAGCTCGCGATCCTGCTGACGGCGCGGCACTGGACCGCGCAATACGAGTGGTACGCCCACAACAAGATCGCCCGCGAGGCGGGCCTGGCATCCGCGATCTGCGACGCCATCGCCGAGCGGAAGCGTCCCGCGCCGATGTCGGCGGACGAGGCGGTCGTCTACGACTTCTGCTCGGAGCTGCTCTCGACCACGCAGATGAGCGACGCCACCTTCGCCAAGACCCGCGAGCGCTTCGGCGAGGCGGGCGTGATGGAGCTTACGGGCACTTGCGGCTATTATTCGCTGGTCGCCATGGTCCTCAACGTCGACCGCCAGCCCATTCCCGAGGGGGTGGTGCCGCTGAAAACAGCGAGGTAGCGCCATGTCGTTCGAAGGTTTTCCCGGCCGCGAGGTGCGCCAAAAGCTCGATCACCCCGTGATCGACGCCGATGCGCACATCATCGAGTGCGATTTCGCCCACCTCGATTTCGTGAAGGAGATCGCGGGGCCCGAGATCGCCAAGCAGGTCGCGGTGACGCCGGCCTCCCACGGGCCCACCGTGCGCGGGTTCTGGTGGGGCCTGCCGTCGGGACCGCACACCAGCGACCGCGCGATGGCGCAGTTGCCGCGCTATTTCCGCTCCAGGCTCGACGAGTGCGGCATCGATTTCGCGCATTGCTATACGACGCGTGGCCTCGGCCACATCCACCAGCCCGACGAGGCGGTGCGGCGGGCGAGCTGCCGCGCGCTCAACATGCTCTACGCCGAGATGTTCAAGGATGTGGGCGACCGGCTGCGGCCGGTGGCGGTGATCCCGACGTACAGCCCTGAGGAGGCGATCGAGGAGCTCGAGTTCGCGGTCAAGGAACTCGGCCACAAGGCGATCATGATCGGGACCGAGCTGCGCGGTCCCGCGCGCCAAGCGGCTGCGGGCGCCGATCCCTACCTATCGCCCGCGCAGATGACGCGCTCGATCGTGATGGATTCGCCCCACGATTACGACCCGTTCTGGCGCAAGTGCATCGAGCTCAAGGTAACGCCGGCCTGCCACAGCTCGTCGCGCGGCGCCAACACCTATCGCGCTTCGCCCAGCAACTACGTGTTCAACCACCTCGGCGACTTTGCGAACGGCTCCGAGTTCTTCTGCCGCTCGCTGATCTTCGCCGGCGTGACACGGCGCTTCCCGAAGCTCAGCTTCGCCTTCCTCGAGGGCGGCGTCGCCTGGGCAGTCAATCTGCTCAACGACATCGTCGAGCATTGGGAGAAGCGGAATCTCGACTCGCTGAAGCGCAACCTCGATCCCAACAAGCTCGACGTGGATCTGCTGGAGCGGCTCTTCGCGGAGTTCGGCGACAAGCGGCACACGCCGGAGCGTCTGCGCGAGCGGCCCCACGCTGGCTTCTCCGCGACGGCGCTCCCGGCGAATGCCGACGAGTTCGCGGCTTGCGAAATGCACGAGATCCGCGATCTGCGCGCGCTCTTCGTCGATCCCTTCTTTTTCGGCTGTGAGGCCGACGACCGGCTGATGAGCGTCGCGTTCAATCGCCGCCTCAATCCGCTGGGCGCGCCGCTCAAGCCGGTGTTCGGCTCCGACATCGGCCATTGGGACGTGCTCGACGCCACGAGCGTGCTGACGGAGGCCTGGACCCAGGTGAGCGCCGGATTGATGACAGCGGAGAATTTTCGCGCCTTCACCTTCGTCAACCCCGCGATGATGCACCTCTCGATGAACCCCGACTATTTCCGCGGCACGGTGGTGGAGGACGCAGCGGAGGGATTGATGGCTCGCGAAGCATCCCCCTCACCCAGCTCCGGCTAAGCTCGCTTGCGCTCGCTAAGCCTGCGCAACCCTCTCCCCGTTGGGGCGAGGGGGTGATTGCCCTCTTCTCCCTCTCCCCTTGGGGAGAGGGTAGGGTGAGGGGGCAGGACGAACCTACTCCGCGGTCGCCGTATCCAAAATCCGCGCGACGTGCAGCGCTTCCCGCCCCGCGCCGTCGCGGATCTGGTGGCGGCAGCTGGTGCCGCTGGCGGCGAGGACGGTGGCGGGGTCGGCGCTCCGCATCTTGGGCAACACCCCAAGCTCACCGATCTTGAGTGAGACCTCGTGGTGCTCGGCCTCGTAGCCGAAGGCGCCGGCCATGCCGCAACACGTGGACTCGAAGGTCTCGACCGCGATGCCCGGCACGGATTTGAGCGCGGCGACGCTGGCCCCCACGGTGTCGAAGGCCTTCTGGTGGCAATGACCGTGGAGCAATACCGTTGCCGGCGCATTGCGACCAGGCGAAAGCTCGAAGCGGCCGGCTGCGGACTCTTCCGCGACGAATTCCTCGAAAAGCTTCGCGCCAGCCGCGAGCGCCTTCGCGTCCTCGCCCGGCAACAGACCGAGGAACTCGTCGCGCAGCGTGAAGAGGCAGGAGGGCTCGAGGCCGACGATCGGGACACCCCGCTCGATAAAGGGCTTGAGCGCCGCGAGCATGCGGCGCGCCTCTTTCTTGGCCTCGGCGACGAGGCCGGTAGCGAGGAAGGTGCGGCCGCAGCAGAGCGGACGCTCGCCCTCGGGCGTCGGCTCGATCGGGCGATAGCCCGCGCGGCGCAGTAGGCGCTCGGCCGCTCGCGCATTCTCCGGCTCGAACCAGCGATTGAAGGTGTCGACGAAGAGCGCGACGTCGGCGCCGGAGCCTACGGGTACGTCCGCGCGATAGGGTCGCGTGCTCCACGCCGGCAGCCTGCGCTTGGCACTGAGGCCGGCGACGCGCTCGCCCAAGGCCGCGAGCGCGGGAATGCGGTTGCGCAGGTTGAGGACCGGCGCGAGCCTCGAGGCCACGCCCGCATAGCGCGGCAGATAGGCGACCAAACGGTCGCGCAGCGTCAGCGGGTGCGTCTTGCGATACTGGTGCAGGAACTCGATCTTCATGCGCGCCATGTCGACGCCGGTCGGGCATTCGCGCTTGCAGCCCTTGCAGGATAGGCAGAGCGCCATGGTCTCCTTCATGGCCTCTGATGCCAGCGCGTCACGGCCGAGCTGGCCGGAGATCGCTAGCCTGAGCGTATTCGCGCGGCCGCGCGTCAGATGCTGCTCCTCCATCGTGGCGCGATAGGAAGGGCACATGACGCCGGCGTCGGCCTTGCGGCATTCGCCGTTGTTGTTGCACATCTCGACCGCGCCCGCGAAGCCGCCCCACGCCGACCAGTCGAGCGCGGTGTCGATCGTCTGCGCCCGATAATCCGGCTTGAAGCGGAAGAGCGAGCGGTCGTCCATCTTGGGTGGCCGCACAATCTTGCCGGGATTGAAGAGACCGGCGGGATCGAAGCTGTCCTTCACGTCCTCGAAGGCGCGCGTGAGCCGCGAGCCGAACATGGGCTCGTGGAACTCCGAGCGCACGAGCCCGTCGCCATGCTCGCCGGAATGCGAGCCCTTGTACTCCCGCACCATCGCGAAGGTCTCCTCCGCGATGGCGCGCATCTTCTTGACCTCCATGTCCTGCTTGAGGTTCAGCACCGGCCGCACGTGCAAGCAACCCACCGAGGCGTGCGCGTAGAAGGTGCCGTAGGTGCCGTATTTCTTGAAGATGTTGGTAAGGCGATCGGTGTAGTCCGCGAGGTCGTCGAGCGAGACCGCGCAGTCCTCGATGAAGGAGATCGGCTTCCCGTCGCCCTTCATCGACATCATGATGTTGAGGCCCTGCTTGCGGACCTCCCAGACCGTGCTCTGGAACGCGGGATCGGTCGCCTCGACCACGTCGCCGGGGAATCCGAGATCGCCCATGAGCTCGACCAGGCGCCGGAGGCCGCGGTTGTTCGCGTCGGCATCGTCGCCTGCGAACTCCACCAGCAGCAGTGCCTCGGGCTCGCCTTTCACGAAGCGATCCACGATCGGCCGGAACATCGCGATCTCACGCGCGAGCTCGATCATGGTGCGGTCGACCAGCTCCACCGCGGTCGGGCCCAGCTCGACGATCGCCTTGGTGGACGCCATCGCCTTGTAGAAGGTCGGGAAGTGGCAGATGCCGAGCACGCGATGCGCGGGAATCGGCTGCAGCTCGAGCTCGATCTCGCTGAAGAAGGCGAGCGTGCCCTCGGAGCCCACCAGGAGATGGGCCATGTTGTGGCCCTGGTCCGAGATCATATCGATGTTGTAACCGCCGACCCGGCGCAGCAGTTTCGGGAAGCGGCGCTCGATCTCATCCGCCTCGCGGTTGTGGAGCACGCGCATGCCGCGGACAAGATCGCGATAGCGCTTCGGCGTTGCACTCTCGTCGAAGTTGCCGGGCACCTCGCCCATACTGACCGCGGTGCCGTCGGCGAGGATCGCGTCGATCCCGCGCACGTTGTGTACCATGTTGCCGTAGCGCAGCGAGCGCGCGCCGCAGCTGTTGTTGGCGGCCATGCCGCCGAGCGTCGCGCGATTGCCGGTGGAGACGTCGACGGGAAAGAAAAGCTTGTCCGCGTGTAGCGTCTTGTTGAGCTGGTCGAGCACCAGGCCCGGCTGCACCCGTGCGCGGCGGCTCGCCTTGTCGACCGAGACCAGCTTGTTCATGTA